>CAUQDE010000077.1:0-7090 GCA_963516425.1 uncultured Kingella sp. | reverse complement strand
CCAATAGCCATAAATTCAGATTCATTTTCAGGCTGCCTTAATCGTGCGCGCAGCCACAACCGCAGCCATGATGGTGTGCGGGTTCGTCGGCATCTGTGGCGAGCAAGGCTTCGTAATCGCCGCTTTCAATCAGGCTCACCAATTCCGCCAAACTTTCCGTGCCTTCAATCCAATCGCAGGATTCGTCGGCGGGTAAATTGGGTGGCAACACAGCGGCGATTTCAGGCTGCCATGCAATCCAGTAGCCGTTTGCGGTGTGGTAAAACTGCGCGCTGGGCGCAATCGGTGTTTCCGCGCCATCGTTCATTCTTGCCGCGATTTCGGGGAAATAGGGTAGGGGAGTCATAAGCATTCCTTGTTGATTGGGGGTGTTTTAGGCATCAGGCAGCCTGAAAACGAAAGGGCGAATTATAGTGGGAAATGGGGGTGGCGTTGTAGGCGGTTATGCGTAAGGCAGCCTGAAAATCGTTTTTTGGGGTTTTCAGGCTGCCTATTTGGTTGGGAGGGTTAGCGAATGCCCATCGTTTCTAATTGTTGCAAACCAGTGCGGGCAACTGCTTTGGCTTCGGTATTATTTGCCGCATCAGGTTGCGCTAACACTTTTTGCCACCATACTTTGGCTTGTTGATAGTCTTGCGCCACGCCTTGTCCTTGGTAATACATCGCGCCTAAATTGAATTGCGCGGCAGCACTCCCCTGATTAGCTGCTTTTTGAAACCACATTAAGGCTTGTTGATAGTTTTGCGCCATGCCTTGCCCATTTTTATACATCGTACCCAAACTATTTTGCGCCCCAGCATCTCCCTGATGAGCCGCTTTTTTAAACCAAGCTATGGCTTGTTGATAATTTTGCGCCACACCACGACCACCTAGATACATCATACCCAAATTGTATTGAGCATTAACATCTCCCTGATTAGCCGCTTTTTGATACCAAGCTACGGCTTGTTGATAATTTTGCGCCACACCATAACCATTTCCATACATCACGCCCAAATTGTATTGCGCCAAAGCATATCCTTGGTTAGCCGCTTTTTGAAGCCATGTAAAGGCTTGTTGATAATTCTGCGCCACGCTTTGACCTTTGTAATACATCATGCCCAAGTTATATTGCGCAGCAGCATATCCCTGATTAGCTACTTTTTGAAACCACATAAAGGCTTGCTGATAGTTTTGTGCCACACCTTGCCCTTTTCTATACATTACGCCCAAATTGTACTGCGCCAAAGCATATCCTTGATTGGCTGCCTTTTGAAACCAAGCGAAGGCGTGTTGATAGTTTTGTGTTACGCCTTGCCCTTGGTAATACATTACGCCCAAATTGTATTGTGCATCAGCATCTCCCTGATTAGCCGCTTTTTGAAGCCAAGTGAAAGCTTGTTGATGGTTTTGAGTTACGCCTTGCCCATTTTCATACATCGCACCCAAATTGTTTTGCGCCAGGGCATCGCCTTGTTGTGCCAGCGGCTGCAATAATTTAAAGGCTTGGGCGTAATCACCTGATTGATAAGCTGTTATCGCCTGTTGAAGCTGAGCAGCATTATCCGCCCCCGCAGGCGCAGCCAAAACCAACGCCGCCAACACCCCATTCAACAGTTTAAAAATCTTGCGTAAATTGAACAACATTGTCTCTCCAAATTCAAAATTAAACGGCATACAGCCGCCATTAAGCTAAATCACATTTCAGCTAAGTGTTCAAAGGTAGGCTGAAAGTTGGGTTTTGTGTTTTCAGGCTGCCTATTCCCCCGCTTCCAACCGCGCCAAAAACCCCCACAACTCCGCAGGCAACCCCGCCACTAAATCCATCATTTCCCCCGACAACGGATGCGCTAAAACCAACCGATGCGCGTGTAAAAACATTCGCTTCAAACCCAGCTTCTGCAAACGCCTGTTCGCCTGATAATCGCCATAGCGTTCATC
The DNA here is from genome assembly GCA_963516425.1 of uncultured Kingella sp. Classification (GTDB taxonomy): domain Bacteria; phylum Pseudomonadota; class Gammaproteobacteria; order Burkholderiales; family Neisseriaceae; genus Kingella_B. The sequence goes on along the minus strand of CAUQDE010000077.1, from coordinate 5,170 downwards.
GCCTGCAATCGGGCAGCCGCTTGCCTGCATATGCACGCGAATTTGATGCGTGCGCCCCGTTTTCAGCGTCGCTTCCACAAGGCTCAACGCCGAAATGCCCACCGAATGCGTTAGGCAGCCTGAAAACGTATCCAGCAGGCGAAAAATTGTGTGCGCCGACTGCCCATCATCGTCCACGCGCACCATCTTTTCGCCCGCCGCGCCCGTGTATTTCACCAGCGGCAGCCGCACATGGCGGTTTTCAGGCTGCCACGCGCCCACGCCCAGCGCAAGGTAAACCTTTTTCGGGTGGTCGTTGCGCAGCATCTCATGCAGCTTCACCAACGCGCTGCGCTTTTTCGCAATCATCAGCAAGCCACTGGTGTCCTTGTCCAGCCGATGCACCAGCTCCAAATATTTCGCTTCGGGGCGCGCTTGGCGCAGCTGCTCAATCACGCCAAAACTCACACCGCTGCCGCCATGCACCGCGATGCCGCTGGGCTTGTTGATGACCAACAGCGCATCGTCTTCAAAAATAATCTCAAATTCGTGTGGCGGCGCGGTTTTCAGGCTGCCTGAAACGCTTTTTTCCGCTACGCGAATCGGCGGAATGCGAATACTGTCGCCCTCTACCACGCGATAATCGGGCTTGGCACGGCGTTTGTTTACGCGCACTTCGCCCGCGCGAATAATGCGCTGAATATGGCTCTTGGGAACGCCTTTTAAAATTTTAATCAAATAGTTATCAAGGCGTTGCCCCGCTTCATGCTCAGCGATGCGGATATGATTGACTATTTCTTTGCTAAACGATGCCATTTTCTCTATAATCCGAAACTTGTTTTGGGCGGTTTCAGGCTGCCTAAAACGCTCTTTTCGGCGCATACGGCTTTGAAATAAAAGATGAATGAAACCAAACACATCGGCAGCCTGAAAATTGAATTGATTGCATACAAAGCCGTAGCCGCCCATTTTACAAAATAACGCACTTTGACGTTTCACTTTATTGGCAAACAGCCTAACCAATAAACCCAATAATCAAGTTGAACCCTAAGCCATAAGCCCGAAGACGACGGCTAACCCATTTTCTATTTGTTGCAACACAAATCAACACCCGCTCCAACCCAGCAAACCCAAGCTGTTTTATTGTTGGCATCACGAGCAGCCGCAGCAAATCATCCCAAGGCAGCCTGAAAATCTCGTTACCCGCGATTTCAACCGCGCCGCCATCCCAGTTCTTTAATATCGCTCTTCACGCCTATACGCCGCACCGTATCGTTTTGCTTACGGCAGCACGCGGCAGGGCGGTTCAAAACTGATTATCTCAAAGTGCCCATTCATAAGGTACTGAAAACAAATGAAAAGAATGCTATTTAACGCCCGCCAAGCAGAAGAATTGCGCGTGGCGATTGTGGACGGTCAAACCCTGATTGATCTAGACATTGAAACGCTCGGCAAAGAGCAACGCAAAGGCAATATTTACACCGGCACCATCACCCGCATTGAGCCTTCGCTAGAAGCCTGCTTTGTGGATTACGGCATGGATAGACACGGCTTTTTGCCGTTTAAAGAAGTTTCCCGCGCCTATTTCCAAGACTACGAAGGCGGCAAAGTTCGCATCCAAGACGTGCTTAAAGAAGGCATGCAGGTTATTGTGCAAGTGGAAAAAGACGAGCGCGGCAACAAAGGCGCGGCGCTGACCACCTACATCAGCTTAGCAGGGCGCTATTTGGTGCTGATGCCCAACAATCCGCGCGGCGGTGGCGTATCGCGCCGCATTGAAGGCGAAGACCGCGCTGAGCTGAAAGAAGCGATGGCGCAATTGGATGTGCCACACGGTATGAGCCTGATTGCCCGCACCGCAGGCATCGGGCGCACATCAGAAGAATTAGCTTGGGATTTCAATTATTTATTGCAACTTTGGCGCGCCATTGAAGAAGCCGCTGCCGCCCATCCCGAGCCTTATTTGCTGTTTATGGAAAGCTCGCTGGTGATTCGCGCCATCCGCGATTATTTCCGCCCCGACATCGGCGAAATTTTGGTGGACAACCCCGAAGTTTACGAGCAAGTGTCTGAATTTATGAGCTATGTGATGCCCAATAATTTAGGCAGGCTGAAATTGTATGACGACCATATTCCGCTGTTTTCGCGTTTGCAGATTGAACAACAAATTGAAACTGTGTTCTCGCGCGAAGTAACGTTGCCCAGCGGCGGCGCGATTGTGATTGACCACACCGAAGCCCTTGTTTCTGTTGATGTAAACTCCGCCCGCTCCACACGCGGCGCAGACATCGAGGAAACCGCGTTCCGCACCAATATGGAAGCGGCGGAAGAAGTTGCCCGCCAAATGCGCCTGCGCGACTTGGGCGGCTTGGTGGTGATTGACTTCATTGACATGGAAGACGCGAAGCACCAGCGCGAAGTGGAAAACACGCTGAAAGACGCGCTCAAACGCGACCGCGCGCGCGTGCAAATGGGCAAATTGTCCAAATTCGGCTTGTTGGAATTGTCGCGCCAACGCCTGCAACCTGCGCTGGCAGAATCCAGCCACATCGCTTGCCCACGCTGCGCAGGCACGGGCGTGATTCGCAGCATCGAGTCCACCGCGCTGCACGTTTTGCGCCTGATTCAAGACGCGGCGATGAAAGAAAACACAGGCGAAGTGCACGCGCAAGTGCCTGTTGATGTGGCGACGTTTCTGCTCAACGAAAAACGCGCCGAGCTGTTCGGCATGGAAGAGCGGTTGGACGTGTCGGTGTTCCTGATTCCCAATCCGCATCTGGAAAACCCGCACTACGAAATTTCGCGCATTCGCGTGGACGATTTGGACGACAACGCCGCGCCCAGCTACAAGCGCGTAACGCAGCCTGAAAGCAGCGAAACCGTGCCGTTTGCCAACAAAAAAGGCGAAAAAGCCACGCGTCCCGAGCCTGCGGTGAAAGGCGTGCATCATGCTTCGCCGCCGCCCGTGGTGGCAAGCAGCAGCCAATCTTGGTGGGAGAGCTTTAAAGGCTGGCTGAAAAAACTGTTTGGCGGCGGCGCAAGCGAACCTGCCGCGCCTGCGAAAAAATCATCCAGCCGCAACGAACGCAGCGGCAGCACAAGCAATAAACGCAGCAACCGCCGCAATAAACGCCGCGAAAACAACGCTGAAAAAGCCGACAACAGCAATGCGGACAACAACAGCAACGGCAACAACGGCGAGCGCAAAAATTCGCGCAATCGCAATAATGCCAACGCCAATGCCAACGCAGAAAACGCCGTCGCACAAACCTTGATGCAGCCTGAAAACGCTGCCAAAGCGGAAAAAGAACCGCGCAACAGCCGCAACAAAGGCGAGCAGCGCAATCGTAACCGCAATCAAGCAAACGCCAACCAAGCGGCGGATGCAGCGGCAGACAACAGCGTTGCCAACGTTGCCCAGGTTGCCGAAGCACAAGGGCAGCCTGAAAAAGAGAGCGGCAAAAAATCCAGCCGCAACCGCAAGCAAAAACCTGTGGTGGTGCGCTTGGGCGATGATGGACGCAGCGAAAGCCCCGACAACGCGCGTGAAAACAAACGCCGTCGCCGTCCGCAAAAACAAAATGATGGCGAAGCCGTGCGCGTAACCGTTGCGCCTGCGCCTGATTCGGTTGCCGCGCTTGCCCAGCGTGTACGCGATGCCGTGGCGCACGTTTTGGCGATTGAAGCGGGCGAAGTGCCGCCCAGCTGCGCATCTGCGGATGAAGTAGGCAGCCTGAAAACGGCGGTGGCAGCGGAAACGACTGCGATGCCAACGGAAAACGCGATGCTTGCCCAAGCGATTGCCCAAGTGGAACAGGCGCAAGCGGCGGTGTTACAAGGCAGCCTGAAAGCCGAACAGGGCGACGAAACGCAAGCCGATGAAGCCGTGCAGTCCGTTGTTGAAACGGAAAACGCCGTTGCCCACGCCGCCGCATTAGGCAGCCTGAAAACGGCGAATGCAGCGCAAGCCGAAACGGCTGCGTCCGTTATCGCCCCAGCGGCGGAAACTGCGCCCGCTTCGCCACAGTTTAATCTTGCCGAAATCGTTGCCGCATCGGGCTTGCAGTTTGTGGAAACCGATGCCGCCGCGCTGAAAGCCGCCGCCGAGCGCGTGCAACCCGCGATGGAACCCCGTTTGCGTCGCAGCGATGTGCCGCGCGTGGAAGCGGTGGTTGCGCCTGCGGAGATGGTGCAAGTGGAAACGATTAAATAGTGAAAACAGAAACCGCGTTGCTGGGATGGCAGCGCGGTTTTGTTTGGGCAGGCTGAAAGTGGTTTTTTTGCTTTTGCCAATGCCCAAAGGCAGTCTGAAACCTTTGCACCTCCACAGCGGCAGCCTGAAAAATAAGAAATGCCATCATTCCCGCGTTTATACCCGAACGGGTAAAGGCGGGAATCTGGTTTAATATTCAAAAATCGCCTTAAAAACAATTTATTGCATAAATCCAACCAAGATTCCCACCTGTACCCGTTCGGGTATAAACGCGGGAATGACGGAGAATTAACCATTTCTTGCTTTATTTTAGGTTTTGCAAAGGTTTCAGGCTGCCTAAACCCCATTCTCCCGCTAAAATACGCCTTTTTATCAAGGACAAAACATGACCGATTACGCCCCGCCTAGCTTTGAGCAAAAAATCATCCCACCCGAGCAGCTTGCCGCCGCGCTGGCGCAACTGCCGCGCCCACTGGTGTTCACCAACGGCTGCTTTGACATTCTGCATCGCGGACACGTTACCTATCTTGCTCAAGCCCGTGCGCTTGGCGCAAGCATGGTGTTGGCGTTGAACACCGATGCTTCGGTGCGGCGGCTGGGCAAAGGCGATGACCGCCCCATCAATGCGCTGGCAAACCGCGCTGCGGTGGTGGCGGCGTTGGCGAGCGTGGACGTGGTAACGTGGTTTGACAGCGACACGCCCGCCGATTTGATTGCGCAGGTGCAGCCCGATGTTTTGGTGAAAGGCGGCGATTGGCAGCCTGAAAACATTGTGGGCGCGGCCGAAACCCTTGCGCGCGGCGGCAGCGTGCATAGCATTCCGTTTTTGCATCAAACGTCCACCACCAAAACGCTGGCGAAAATTCGCGGCTAGCGGTGGGATGCTTTTCAGGCTGCCTATTTGCTCACGTTGCAGCGCAGTTCAAAGGCAGCCTTATCCATTTGTCCAAATCTTTGATTTGGGTATAAATGGTTATA
>CAUQDE010000076.1:0-7101 GCA_963516425.1 uncultured Kingella sp. | reverse complement strand
TGCCTTACAAGCAGAATGTCGGCGGTTCGACTCCGTCATCACCCACCATTTTTTTATCGGTTGCTTTTGTAATTATTGGCAATTGATTGCGCGGTGGTAGCTCAGTTGGTTAGAGTACCGGCCTGTCACGCCGGTGGTCGCGGGTTCGAGCCCCGTCCACCGCGCCAAAATTTAAACCGTGCCCAATGGGTGCGGTTTTTTGTGTCTAACGAACACAGCGGATTGCATGGTTTGCCCATGTGTCGCCTATTCTGTTCAAACACGCAAAAGGCAGCCTGAAAACGTTGTTACGGTTTTCAGGCTGCCTTTTTAATGTGTGTGTTTCGGTTTTTGTTATGCAATGGATGCGTTCAAAAAGGCTTCAAGCTGCGGTTTGGCCAATGCGCCCACTTTGTTGGCAACGTTTTTGCCGTCTTTGAAGACAATCATGGTGGGGATGCCGCGGATGCCGAACTGGGCGGGCACGCCTTGGTTTTCGTCCACATTCATTTTGGCGATTTTCACTTTGCCGTCGTATTCTTCGGCAAGCTGGTCCAGAATGGGGGCAATCATTTTGCAAGGCCCGCACCATGGTGCCCAAAAATCCAGCAGCACGGGAACGGAAGATTGCAGCACTTCGGCTTCAAATGTGGCATCGGTTACATGGATGATTTTGTCGCTCATTTTGTTTTCCTTAAATAGGGTTGGTGGGTTTGGACGGCTAAGATAAGGCTTTGCGGGCGGGATTGCAAGGGGAATTGTTTTTGATTATTTGCGAAATAGTGTTTTGTGGTTTTCAGGCTGCCTTGGCGGGGTTGGGTTTTTCAAAATGTGGATAAGTGTTAAAATGCGTTATTGTTTGTTTACAAATCGGAGTTCATTATGTTGTTCGCAGTGCAATTTGCGATTGTTTTGTTGTGTATTTTGGTGGGGGCGCAAGTGGGCGGCATCGGCTTGGGCGTGTTCGGCGGCTTGGGCTTGGCGGTGCTGACCTTCGGTTTCGGTTTGCAGCCCACCAGCCCGCCGATTGATGTGATGCTGATGATTATGGCGGTGGTATCGGCCGCGGCGGCGATGCAGGCAGCGGGCGGTTTGGATTACATGATTAAGGTGGCGACGCGCATTTTGCGCCGCAATCCGAAGCACATTACCTTTATCGCGCCGATGGTTACTTATTTGTTTACCGTGATGGCGGGCACGGGGCACGTGGCGTATTCGGTATTGCCTGTGATTGCGGAAGTGAGCCGCCGCAATGGCATTCGCCCTGAGCGTCCGCTGTCTATGGCGGTGATTGCGTCGCAATTTGCGATTATCGCCAGCCCGATTGCAGCGGCGGTGGTGGCAACGGTGGCGTATTTGGAGCCGCAGGGGATTCATTTGGGCGATGTGTTGATGGTTACCATTCCTTCCACCGTGTTGGGGATTGGTTTGGCGTGCGTGATTGTGAACAAGATGGGCAAGGAGTTGAAAGACGACCCAGAATACCAACGCCGTTTGCAAGACCCTGAATACGCGGCGGAATTTGCAGCGTCATCGGTGGCTGTTGATGTGGACGACAAGATTGTGGTGGGCAAAAATGCCAAGCTGTCGCTGGGGATTTTTTTGGCGGCTTCGCTGTTGGTGGTGGTGATGGGGATGATGCCGTCGTTGCGCCCCGCTTTTGCGGATGATTCCGGCGCGATGAAGCCGCTGGGCATGGCGCATACGATTGAGATTGTGATGCTTTCGGCGGGCGCGGTGATTTTGTGGTTCTGCAAACCCGACAACCATGCGGTTACCAAAGGCTCGGTGTTTCATGCGGGGATGCGCGCGGTGATTGCGATTTTGGGGATTGCCTGGCTGGGCGACACGCTGATGCACGCGCATATGCCGATGCTCAAAGAGGCGGTGTCCGGCTTGGTGAACGCTGCGCCATGGACGTTTGCTTTGGCGTTGTTTGTGTTTTCGGTGTTGGTGAACAGCCAAGGGGCAACGGTGGCGACACTGTTTCCCATCGCGATTAAGCTGGGCGTGCCTGCGCCGATTATCATCGGCACGTTTGTGGCAGTGAACGGTTATTTCTTTGTGCCCAACTATGGCCCGATTATTGCGGCGATTGACTTTGATACCACGGGCACAACCAAAATTGGTAAATTTATTTTCAATCACAGCTTTATGATTCCAGGCTTGCTGAGCTTGGCGTTTAGCTTGGTGTTTGAGCTGGCGTTGGCGAAGATGCTGTTATGATGGATTGACTGGATGGTTTTCAGGCTGCCTGTTGCGTGATAGGCAGCCTGAAAGTTTATTTTGGATGAACTGTTACTGCTCCATTTTGCTTTTCAGGCTGCCTCTATGTGGTGAGGCAGTCTGAAAATATTTTGTGGATGATTGTTGGATTGGTTTGAGCGGCGTAAGGCAGCCTGAAATGAGTGAAGCGTGTTTCAACGATGTCAAACCCGTTTTCAGGCTGCCTTGAAGTATTGAAGCATTGTTTTTGGCGATGAACCGTTGTCGTTTTATATTAGCTTTTCAGGCTGCCTACTACTTGCGATAGGCAGCCTGAAAATCTATTTGGGATGGCGGTTGGCATAACCCATATCGGCAGCCTGAAAATAAATTCCCCCGTTTTCAGGCTGCCTCACTCATCCTGCACATCAAACACTTGGCGCAAGTAAGCAAGGAAAGTGTTGTTCTGCGTGAGCGTTTTGCCGGGGCTGTCGGACAGTTTGGCGACGGACTGCCCGTTGCATTCCACCAGCTTCAATACGATGTTCAGCGGCTCGTGCCCCATGTCGTTGGTCAGGTTGGTGCCGATGCCGAAGCTGGTTTTAAAGCGCCCTTTGAAGTATTGGTGCAAGTCCCACGCGCGTTCCAAATCCAGCCCGTCGCTGAATGTGAGCATTTTGGTGCGGCTGTCAATTTTGAGTTTTTGGTAGTGCGCGTAGGCTTTGTCACCCCACACATAGGGGTCGCCGCTGTCGTGGCGCAGGCCGTCAAACAGTTTGGCGAAATAGAGGTCAAAATCGCGCAAAAAGGCATCCATGCCCACCACATCGGTGAGCGCGATGCCGAGGTCGCCGCGGTATTCGTGCACCCATGCGTCCAGCGCGGCTTTTTGAAAATCGCGCAGTCGCACGTCAAGCGATTGAAACGCCTGCAAAAATTCGTGTGCCATCGTGCCGATGGGCGTGATGCCCAGTTCGCGGGCAAGGTACACATTGCTCGTGCCGCGCACAATATCGGGGGCAGCCTGAACGAAGGTTTGGATGACATGGCGCTGCCAGGCAAGGTTGTAGCGGCGGCGTGTGCCGAAATCAGACACCAGAAACGGCGGCGCGTCGGGCTCTTGCAGGGCGTCGTATTTTTTGAGCAATTGGACTTTCTCTTGCAAACGGCGCTCGCCTTCTTCCAGCACGGCAGGCGTTTCCAAGCGGCGGAAATACAGCTCGTTCACAATCGCGAGAATGTAAATCTCAAAAAACATGGCTTGGATAATCGGGCCTTCGATACGGATGTTAAGCCGCCCTTGCTCGTCGCCCCAGATTTTCACGAAGCGGCGTTTGAGCTGGAATAGTTCCAGATAATCCAGAAAATCGGATTTGATGAAGCGTAAACCGCGGAGATAGTTGAGCTCGTCTGGGGTGAAGTGCAATTGGCAAAGGGCGTTTAGCTCTTGTTCCAGCTCGGGGATGATGTCGGCAAGCGGATAAACGGTTTGCTTGTTGCGACAGCGAAATTCGTACACACCATGCGCTTGGGGGAAACGATGCAACACCACTTGCAGCATGGTGAATTTGTATAAATCGGTATCAAGCAGAGATTGGATGATGGGCATAATTGCGCCTTCTTTTTTTGCGGAAAATGGGGATTGTAATGGATGCAGTGATAATGGTGTAGATTTTCAGGCTGCTTTGATGGGGGCAAAGGCAGCCTGAAAACCGCCCACCATTTCCCGCTTTGCCAAACAATGATAAAGTTACGCCCTTTCAAATCAACCCAACAATGGCGATTAAATAGCACTGCGCAAAACGCATTCAGCCCAAATTCCACCGCCCACTATTCCAATCGCCAACACAAGAGACTCGCTATGCAACGCACCACTCAAACCCTTATCGCGCTCACCCTAGCGCTCACCTTCGCAGGCAATCTCAACGCCGCGCCCACCGCCAACACCAGCCGCATCTATCGCCCATCGCCCAAATACAAGCTCACCAAAGAAGAACGTGCCCAAGAAGATATTCGCCTGAAACAAATCAGCCAACGCAGTCAGCATCTCTTTGCCCTATCTTCTGCCGAAATGGCGCTCACCAAAGGCGATGTGAAATCCGCCATCGGCTTGTATATCTACACGCTCAATCAAACCAAAAGCTCCGATGTTGCTGAACGCGCGATGGACATCGCCATCGAAACGCATAATTACCCCATCGCCGAAGCCATCTACCAAGAATGGCGCAAAATTGAGCCCAACCCCAGCGCCGCGCAAAAACGCCTTGCATGGGTGCGCGCCCTTGCGCTGGGCGACACCGCCACCATCGTTGGCACGCTCAAAGAAACCCTTGCCAGCGCCGACGAAGCCCAACGCAGCCGCGCCTTCCTGCTGCTCGCTCAAGCCGCCCTGTCCAAAAACGACCTGCTGGTGCAAGGCAAAACCGTTGTGCACGAAGCCGCCCAACAATACCCCGACCTGCCCGAAGCCGCCGTTGTCGACATTTTCTTCAACAGCGGCGACGAAGCCATTGTGATTGCCGCGCTGCAACGCCTTGCCAAGCACGATGCCGAAATCTCCCCGCCCACCCAGCTCACGCTGCAAGTGATTGTGCAAAACCACCCCAAAGTCCTGACCAAATTCTTTGAAAAAACCGACCTCAGCACACTGTCGCCCGTGTGGCAGCAGCTTGAAATAGAAAGCCTTATCCACAACGGCGACTACCGCAAAGCCCAACGCAAACTAGACAAACTGATTGCCAAAGACCCCAAAGCCGAACTCTATTTTCAGGCTGCCAAACTGGCAAACAAACGTAATCCCAAAAACATCAGCGACACCGCCCTGAACTACACCCGAGCCTACCAAATCGGCACATCCGAACAAAAATACCAAGCCGCCCTATCGCTTGCCCTGCTCTACGTCGGCAACCGAGACTACGACCAAGCCACCCAATGGGCGCAAAAAATTGATTCCGCCGACAACATCACCGACCGCGAAACCCTGCTTGCCAGCCTAGCCAGCGAGCAAAAAAATTGGACGGTTGCCCTGCAACACGCCAAAGCCGCGCTAGACAGCCAAAACAGCAGCAAAAACTCCGTGTTTACGCGCCAAGAAATCAGCGCGCTATACGCCTACATCCTTACCCAATCGCTGCCGCCCGAGCAAGCCCTCGCCCAAATCAATCAACAGCTCGCGCAAATAGACAAGCAAAAATCCAGCCCCACCTACGCCATAGAACGCTCGTCACTTATCTATCAACGCGGCTTGCTGTATGCCGATAAACTGAGGCAGCCTGAAAAAGCCGTTGCCGACTTCCGCACCTATCTCATCCACAACCCCGACAGCGCGCAAGGGCAAAACGCCCTCGGCTACAACCTGCTGGACATGGGCAAAGCCCACCTGCCCGAAGCCATAGCGCTCATCAGCGCCGCCTACCAAAAAGAACCCAACAACCCCCAAATCGTCGACAGCATGGGCTGGGCACACTACCAAAACGGCGAATACCAAAAAGCCCAAACCCTCCTCGCCCAAGCCTACGAGCAAGACAAAAACGCCGAAATCGGCGCACACCTCGGCGCAGCGCTCTGGCAACTGGGCAAACACCGCCAAGCCAAAAAAATCTGGCAAGCCAGCTGGCAAAAAGAAGCCGACAACTCCGCGCTGCAAAAAATCCTCAAAGAATTCAATATCAGCTTTGAGCAATAGTTTTCAGGCTGCCCTACCGGAATGCGGTACATCATTCCAAAGGCAGCCTGAAAAGCCGTTCAACCACATTCAACCCCAAAAGGCAGCCTGAAAAACGAAATCCAGCGTAGCTAAACCCCATTTCAGGCTGAAACCTTTGCAAAACCTACAACCAATGGAGCGTCGGCGGCTCGCCGACATCTCTTGACAAACCAGTCAGTCATGCTCTGCTTAATCAGCCATTTGGCGGCGAGCCGCCGCCGTTCCATTTTAGATTTCAGGCTGCCGTTGGAGTTTTGCAAAAACTTCAGACTGCCTCATCCCAAAAAGCCCCACCATGAAAAACACCATCAAAACCCTCGCCCCCCTCACCCTAACCCTCCTGCTCACCGCCTGCCCCAGCCACACTCCCCTATCCCAATGGCAGCCCGCCAAGCAAGCCCAAAACTTTACCGCCACAGGGCGGCTCAGCGTCAAACAAAACGACAAAGGCAGCTATGGCAACTTTGACTGGACGCGCACCCCCGCCGTAGAAACCATCAACATCAACACCCCGCTGGGCAACACCATCGGGCAGCTCTGCCAAGACCCCCAAGGCGTCATCGCCACCGACGCCAACGGCAAAACCTACCAAGCCGCCACCCCCGAGCAACTGAGCCAACAACTGCTCGGCTACCAAATCCCCATCCAATACCTGCACACATGGGCAACCGGCGGCTACCTCCCCAACCATCCCCACAGCACCGAAGCAGACGGCAGCCTGAACCAGCTCGGCTGGAACATCAGCCGCACCACAAACCCCAACGGCACACCCCGCACCCTGCAACTCAAAAACGACCAACTCACCATCCGCATGGTCATCAGCGACATCGCCCCCACCAACGACACCCCCGCCCATTGCACCACCCGCCAAATCTAATCCCGCATCCCAAAGGCAGCCTGAAAAACCACAAATGCCGTCATTCCCGCACAGGCGGGAATCTTGCTTAATACTTAAAAATGCTTGGGAAAACCATCCATTGCCCACCCATTTTCAGGCTGCCCTTGGGTTTTATCGCGGAATCAATCCGCGTAGGGTGTGTCGTTTTGCCACGCACCGTCCAGTTTGCACGCCCATTTTCACTTCGCCGAACATCGTTTCAGGCTGCCTATTTGTCCCAACCAGAAAGCCCGTCATGCTGGCCGCCCCCGGGCCCCCCGGCCCCCCCCCCCCCCCCCCCCACCCCGACCCGGCCCGGCACCCGCCCCCCCCC
>CAUQDE010000075.1:0-7141 GCA_963516425.1 uncultured Kingella sp. | reverse complement strand
GCCAGCACCGACATTGGCGTGCCGTTGGTCAAAAACAGCGGCATGCACAAGCCAAACACCAAAATCGCAGCGGTAACCATCAGCAAATAACGGCGTCGCCCAATCTTATCGGCATGGATGCCCGATAGGCTGATGGAAATGCCAAATATCACCGCCGCAATCAGCAAAAAGCCAGTAAACGTGTTGGCAGGAATGCCCAAGCCAGTGGGATGCCCCCAGTCGGAAACGCCCACTTTGGTTTTGGAATACACCTGCACAAACGCCGTCATCACATAAAACAACACATAAGTCGCCGTCATAATAAACGTGCCTTGCACAATCGGCTTCCAATGCTTGGTAATCACCTCCTTCACGGGCGCGTTTTGCGTTCTGCCTTGCGCTTCGGCTTCGCGGTAAACATGGCTCTCGTGCAGCGTCATCCGCATCCACAAGCCCACCAACACCAGCACAAACGACAGCACAAACGGAATGCGCCAGCCCCATTTCACCAATTCATCAGGGCCAATCAGTGTGCTGATGGTGAAAAACGTGCCGTTTGCCATAAACAAGCCAATCGGCGCGCCCAGCTGCGGAAATGTGCCAAACCATGCGCGTTTACCTTCGGGCGCGTTTTCTGTGGCAACCAACGCCGCGCCGCCCCATTCGCCGCCCAAGCCCAAGCCTTGCCCAATGCGGCAGACACACAATAAAAGCGGCGCCCAAAAGCCGATTTGGTCATAAGTGGGCAGCAAGCCAATGCACACGGTAGATAAGCCCATGGTGAGCAACGAAGCCACCAGCGTTTTTTTGCGCCCAATCTTGTCACCAAAATGCCCGAAAAGCGCCGAGCCAATCGGACGGGCAAAAAACGCCAGCGCCAAAGTAGAAAGCGACAACAAAATGGCAACATTGTGGTCTGATTTATCAAAAAATTGCGTGTTAAATACCAAAACGGCAGCTGCCGCGTAGATATAGTAATCATAGAATTCAATTGCCGTGCCCACCATGGAAGCAACGGCAACTTTATAAGGGTTATTGCGCAACTGCGCCTGCATCTGTGTGGCAGTCATTTTTTTTATCCTTCAATATTTATGTTTCAGGCAGCAGAGATTCCTTTTGGGAAGCGTATTTCGGCGTAGGCTGGCTGGGAGTGCACCATGCCTTGCTGTTACCCGCCGAAGGGGCGAATATAACCAAGTTTACAAAAAACGTCCAGTTGTAAATTTTTGCTAAATCTTGTCATTTTTATTCAGGATTTTTGCCCAATGTAAAATTAAAAATTGTCCACATGGGGCATCTCACATAAAATGCGCGTTTTTCAAATGCAAGGAAAATTCCGTGAAAATCAGCCAAAAAATCCTGTTAGCCGCCATCATCGGCGCTGCCGGCTTTGCCGCCCACGCCGAAACCCGCGCGGTGATTGAAACCGATCTGGGCAATATTGAATTGAGCTTAGACGAACAAAAAGCGCCGAAAACCGTTGCCAATTTTGTGAACTATGCCAACAAAGGCTTTTACAACGGCACGATTTTCCACCGCGTGATCGACGGCTTTATGATTCAAGGCGGCGGCTTCACGCCCGATATGTTGCAAAAATCCACCGATGCGCCGATTGCCAACGAAGCCGCCAACGGCTTGAAAAACACAGTCGGCACAATCGCCATGGCGCGCACAGGTGACCCGCATTCTGCCACCAGCCAATTTTTCATCAATGTTGCCAACAACGCGCCACTTGATTACAGCGCGCCCACCAATCAAAACTACGGCTACGCCGTGTTTGGCAAGGTGAGCAAGGGCATGGATGTGGTCAATAAAATCGCCAAAACGCGCACGGGCTACAAAATGGGGCATGGCGATGTGCCCCTGCAAGCCATTAAAATCAAAAAAGTTTATATTGTTAAATAACCCAAAGGCAGCCTGAAACGGGATACAACGGCTTTCAGGCTGCCTATTCTTTCCATCCAGCATAAGGACAAATCCCATGATTAAACTGCACACCAATCTCGGCGTAATCAGCATTGAGCTAAACCACGAAAAAGCGCCCATCACCGCTGCCAATTTTGAGCAATATGTGAAAGACGGCTTTTATAACGGCGTGATTTTTCACCGCGTGATTAACGGCTTTATGATTCAAGGCGGCGGCATGACGGCGGATATGAACGAAAAAGAAACCCGCGCCGCGATTGAAAACGAGGCGCACAACGGCTTGCCTAACGACAAATACACCATCGCCATGGCGCGCACTTCCGAGCCGCATTCCGCCAGCACGCAATTTTTCATCAACACCAAAGACAACCATTTCTTGAACCACCGCGCCAAAGAGCTGCACGGGCGCAACGTAGTGCAAGAATGGGGCTACGCCGTGTTTGGCAAGGTGGTGGATGGGCAAGAGGTGGTGGACGCGATTGAAAAAGTGGCGACCACGCGCAAGGGCTATCACGATGATGTGCCTGTGGAAGCGGTGGTGATTGAGAAGGCCGAGATTGTGTAATCGGCTTGATGTTATTTGATGCGATATTAAGGCAGCCTAAATTCGTTTTCAGGCTGCCTTTTGTGTGTATGGCTAATGGGTTTTCAGGCTGCCGCAGCGAAGGCAACTGGTTGATCACACAAAACATCAACCAATAACAAAAGCGGGTAATCAGTTGCCCGCCCTACAAAAAGCGTTAAACACAACGCAAGCCATGCCACCCACCCCGCCAAACCATTTTCAGGCTGCCCCAACAATAAAAGGCAGCCTGAAACGCGCTTTATCCGTTTTCAGGCTGCCTTTATCTCGCAAAATCACTCAATAATAATCACGCCATCATCTTCTTCATAAACCGCCGCAGGGATAATTTTCTTCTCTTCCTGCTTGTGAACAGGCGCAGCGGCTTCTGGTGCGGGCTCATCATTTTGCGCC
Source organism: uncultured Kingella sp. (assembly GCA_963516425.1). Taxonomy (GTDB): domain Bacteria; phylum Pseudomonadota; class Gammaproteobacteria; order Burkholderiales; family Neisseriaceae; genus Kingella_B. Next base: position 4,260 of record CAUQDE010000075.1, on the reverse strand, counting down.
GATGCCGCTGGCTGATGCGCGGGCGTTGCCGCAGCAGGTTGTGCTTGCGCTGCGTTCTGTGCCACCGCAGCTTGCGCGGCAACAGGTTGAGCCGCAGGATTCGCGTGTGCCGTTGCATTCGCCGCTAGCTGTGCAGGCGCGGCTGTTTTCTTCAATGTTGCCGCTTGCAATGCCGCCGCCAGTTTCACCACCAGCATTTGCGCCGCTTTCTCTTTGCTCATTTCGGGCAGGGCGGTTTCGTTTTCATCGTCAATAATGGTGATTTTGGTGGTGTCTTTGCCCATGGCATCGGCAATGTCGTTGGCAATCATCATCGGCACGCCTTTTTTCAGGCGTTTTTCGCGCGCGTTGGCTAGCACGTTTTCGCTTTCCGCCGCAAAGCCCACGCAAAACGGCGCGGCGGTAAACGAAGCGACTTCCTGCAAAATATCAGGATTTTCAATAAACTTAACCACGGGCATCATGCCATACGCGCCTTTTTTCAGCTTCTCAATGCTGCGGTTTTTCACGCGATAATCCGCCACCGCTGCCACCGAAATAAACACATCCTGCCCCGCGTCTAATTGCTTGAAAATCGCATCGCGCATATCCATCGCGCTTTCTGCGTATTCGGTGTGCGCCATGCCAAATGGGATTTCCGCCGTCATTTTGCCGTGCACAAGGCTCACTTTTGCCCCCGCGCGGCGGCAAGCGCGCGCAATCGCCACGCCCATTTGCCCGCTGGAAATATTGGTGATGCCGCGCACGGGGTCAATCGCTTCGTAAGTTGCGCCCGCGCTGATGAGCACGCGTTTGCCGCGCAAGGGCTTCGGTGTCCACACATCGGGCAACACTTCCACAATATCCGCAGGCTCAACCATGCGCCCCACGCCCACTTCGCCGCAGGCTTGCTCGCCCGAAGCGGGCATCAACACGCGAATGCCATCCTTGTGCAGCTGTTGAATATTGCGCAAATTGGCAGGCTTTTGCCACATTTCCACATTCATCGCAGGCGCAATCACCAAAGCGCATTTGCGCGCCGAAGCCATTTCGGTAATCAAATTATCGGCAAAGCCATGTGCCAATTTGGCGATGGTGTTTGCCGAAGCGGGCGCAATCAGCATCAAATCTGCCGCGCGCGTGGCGTTGATGTGCGCCATGCTGCCGTTGTTTTCGGTTAAAACAGGATTGCCGCTCAACGCTTCAAAGGTTTGCGCCGACACAAATTCGCTCGCCGCTTTGGATAAAGCCACGTTTACTTCGTGCCCTTCTTTTTTCAACAAACGCACCAATTCGCAAGATTTATACGCCGCAATGCCGCCTGTAACCGCCAATAAAATTCGTTTTTGCATTTGTGTTTCCCTGAAATTTGAAAAAGCGACATTGTAGCCCAGCCGCGTAAATTTCGTTTCAAAATCGTTAAATTACGCCAAATTTTGGCAACAAAATGGATTAAAAAACAACAAAAGTATAGGGCTTTTTCAGGCTGCCTTTAACGAATTTTTACGTTAGAATACGCCTTCAAATAAAAAGGCAGCCTGAAACCGCATCGGCAAAACCATCCAGCGTTTTTTCTGTCCGTTCTGCGAACGAAAAACCAACCACCACCAAAAGGAACACTCATGACTCAGCCGCAACGCATCCGCGAAATTCCCTATAACTACACTTCTTATTCCGACCGCGAAATCGTTCGCCGCTTGCTGGGCGAAGATGCTTGGCAAACTTTGGAATCCCTGCGCGGCGAGCGCAAAACAGGGCGTTCGGCGCGGATGCTGTTTGAAGTGTTGGGCGATATGTGGGCGGTGGTGCGCAATCCTTATTTGGTGGACGATTTGCTGGAACACCCCAAACGCCAAGCCGCGCTGGTTGCCGCCATGCGCCACCGTTTGGGCGAGATTAACAAACGCCGCGACAACAACGAGCGCGTGTTAAAGCTGATTCAGGCTGCCGAAAGTGCGGTGAATCAGTTTGACGACAGCTTCGCCGCAACCAAGCTCAAACGCGCTCAAATTCTCGCTCGCCTATCAAAAATCACGAAAAAACATAATATTATGTTTGACGGCTTGGCGCGCGTTACCCACGTTACCGATGCCACCGACTGGCGGGTGGAATATCCGTTTGTGGTGGTTAATCCTGATACCGAAGCCGAAATTGCGCCGCTGGTGCGCGCCCTGATTGAGCTGGATTTAACCATCATCCCGCGCGGCGGTGGCACGGGCTACACAGGCGGCGCAGTGCCTTTGGATGCGATGTCTGCCGTCATCAACACCGAAAAATTGGATAAACATCAAGGCGTTGAGTTTGCCGAACTGGCGGGGCTGGATGGCGAGCATCCGATTATTCGCTGCGGCGCAGGCGTAGTTACGCGGCGCGTGGAAGAAACGGCGCACGCGGCGGGTTGGGTGTTTGCCGTTGACCCCACTTCGGCGGATGCGTCTTGCATTGGCGGCAACATCGCCATGAACGCAGGCGGCAAAAAAGCCGTGCTGTGGGGCACGACGCTGGACAATTTGGCTTGGTGGAAAATGGTGAACCCGCAGGGGCAATGGCTGAAAATTGAACGCGTGCGCCACAATTTCGGCAAAATCCACGACGAAGAAACCGCGCTGTTTGACGTGCACACGCTGCAAGACGACGGCGAAACCATCGCCCATACCGAGCGGCTGGCGATTGCAGGCTGCCGTTTTCGCAAAGTGGGCTTGGGCAAAGACGTTACCGATAAATTTTTAAGCGGCTTGCCTGCGGTGCAAAAGGAAGGCACAGACGGCATCATCACCAGCGCGGCATTCGTGTTGCACAAAATGCCGCAGCACACGCGCACCGTTTGCTTGGAATTTTTTGGCACGGTTGCCAACGCCACGCCGTCTATCGTGGAAATCCGCGATTTTTTGCTGTCGCATGAAAGCGTGCGACTGGCGGGCTTGGAGCATTTGGATTGGCGATACGTTCGCGCCGTGGGCTATGCCACCAAAGCGGCGGGCAAAGGTCGCCCCAAAATGGTGTTGCTTGCCGATGTGGTGTCGGATGACGAAGCCGCTGTTCAGGCTGCCGCCGAGCAAATTGTGCGCTTTGCCCAAGCGCGCGATGGCGAAGGCTTTATCGCCATTTCGCCCGAAGCGCGCAAAACCTTTTGGCTAGACCGCAGCCGCACCGCCGCCATCGCCAAGCACACCAACGCCTTTAAAATCAACGAAGACGTGGTGATTCCATTGGAGCGGCTGGGCGAGTATTCAGACGGCATCGAGCGCATCAATATCGAATTGTCGATTCAAAACAAGCTCAAACTGTGCGACGCGCTGATCCAATATCTTTCAGGCAGCCTGCCGGTGGACAAAATGGACACCGACCTGCCCAGCGCCGAATTATTGGGCGACCGCGCCCGCCACGCGCTCGCCCATGTTCAAGCCGTGCGCGAACGCTGGCAATGGCTGCTCGATCATCTCGATTCTCCCCTGGCCGACTATAAAACCCTGTTCGGCAGCGCCGTTCAGGCTGCTTCGGAAGCGCGCGACGACGAGAGCTGCTTTATCGCATTTCGAGATTTCAGGCTGCGTGTGTCGGTAAAAACCGATGTGATGAAGCCCTTGGCCGATATTTTCAGCGGCAAGGCCGATGCCAAAATCAACGCCGCGCTGGGCAAAATCCACAGCAAAACCGTGCGCGGTCGCGTGTTTGTCGCCCTGCACATGCACGCGGGCGACGGCAACGTCCACACCAATATCCCCGTCAATTCAGACGACTATGAAATGCTGCAAACCGCCCACCGCGCGGTTGAGCGCATCATGCGCATCGCACGCCGTCTGAACGGCGTGATTTCCGGCGAACACGGTATCGGCATCACCAAGCTCGAATTTCTCACCGACGAAGAAATGCAGCCCTTTTGGGACTACAAAGCGCGCGTCGATCCACAAGGCCGCTTCAACCGCCACAAACTGATGAAAGGCTCCGACCTGCGCCGCGCCTACACGCCCTCGTTCGAGCTTTTGGGCGCGGAATCGCTGATTATGGAGAAATCCGAACTCGGCACCATCGCCGAATCGGTGAAAGACTGCCTGCGCTGCGGCAAATGCAAGCCCGTCTGCTCCACCCACGTTCCCCGCGCCAACCTGCTCTACAGCCCGCGCAACAAAATTCTCGGCGTGGGTTTGCTCACTGAAGCCTTTTTATACGAAGAGCAGACGCGGCGCGGCATCTCGGTGAAACACTTTGAAGAACTCGGCGACATCGCCGACCACTGCACCGTGTGCCACCGCTGCGTCAAACCCTGCCCCGTCAACATCG
>CAUQDE010000074.1:0-7272 GCA_963516425.1 uncultured Kingella sp. | reverse complement strand
TGCGCCGTAACCGTTACCATTTGGAAACTACCCCTTGCTGTTGGCATTTTAACCCCATTTAAACCCATGAAACAAGATGATTGAAATCCAAATAGATAACCTTTTTATGGTGCAAAACCAAATAGAACGCTTGTCGCGCGGCATGAGCGACAACCGCTATTTGCTGATGCGGCGGCTGGCGGGTACGATGCGCTATGCGGTGGCGCAGAATTTTAAACAAGGCGGCCGCCCCGAATGGCTGGCATTGAAGTATCGCAGCGGCATTCCGCTGAACGACACGGGCGCGCTGCGGCAAAGCATAGACGAGCTGTCGGATAACGACACCGCGCTGGTGGGCACGAATATGGTTTACGCTGCTATCCACCAATTTGGCGGCTGGGCGGGGCGTAATCGCAAAGTCTATATCCCTGCGCGTCCGTTTTTGCAATTAACCAACGAGGACAAGCAGGATTTGATGGATGATGTGCAGGATTATTTTGCCAGCTTAATCAGCTAAAACTGAATAACCCCAAAAACGCGCGTTTGGCGCGTTTTTTTTGCGCGGGTGCTATCTATCCCTATCCTTATTCTCTTATCGCGTTTCTCGCGCGTTTTAAACGCCTTTTAAACACTATTGCTGCGCCATTATCTAAGGCAGCCTGAAAAATAGCTTTCAGGCTGCCTTTTTTGCGCGGCGCAATCAGGCAAAACGGGGGCGCAGCCGTGCCACTCTTTGTCTTGTTTTGATGCGCTCATAATGCCGCCATCCCATAAAGGACAACCCATGAAACGCAAAAATCAGCATTTGGCGTTAGCCGCTTGCAGCTTTGAGGTGTTGGGGCAAATGGGCAAGCGCATCCAGCTTTTGCCTTATGGCGAGTTTCGCGCGATTGACGGACGACCGACCGATGCGCCCGCTTGGTTTTTAACCGAGGAGAACGGGCACGATGTGGCGGCATTAGCCAATCAAGCGCGCACGCAGTTGGTGGTGGATTACGAACACCAAACCTTGCACAAGGAAACCAACGGGCAACCTGCGCCAGCGGCGGGCTGGATGACGTGGCTGGAGTTTACCCCACGCGGCTTGTTTGCCGAGGTGGACTGGACCGACAACGCCCAACGCCTGATTGCCAACCGCGAATATCGCTACATTTCGGCGGTGTTTGCTTATGACACGCAAGGCTATGTGCGCAAACTTTTGCACGCCGCTTTAACCAATTATCCCGCTTTGGACGGCATGGACGAGGTGCTCGCCGCCGCCAGCGCGCAATTTTTACCCCCAATGGAGATGCAAAACCCCATGAATACCTTATTGCAACAGCTTTTTGGCTTGCCAAACGCAAACGAAGACCAATTGAAAGACGCTTTAACTGCGCTTTTGGCAGCCAAACCCCAAACCGTCGCCCTGAGCGCGCAAACGTTTCAAGACCTTGCCAGCAAGGATGAAAAGATTGCAGCGTTATCAGCGCAAGTGGCGCAGGCGCAAAACACGCCTGCCAACACGCCCGACCTAACCCAATATGCGCCGGTGAGCGTGGTGCAGGAATTGCAAAGCCAGATTGCGGCATTGACCGCCCAGCGCGATGCCGACAAGGGCGCGGAGCTGATTACCGCTGCGCTGGCGGCGGGCAAATTGCTGCCTGCGCAAAAAGAATGGGCAGAGGGTTGCTTGAAACAGCCTAATGGCTTGGCGTTTTTGACTGGCTTTATTGAGCAAGCGCAGCCGATTGCCGCGCTGGCAGGCAACACGCAAACGCAAGCAGCGGGCGCGGGCGAAGCGCACAAAATCGCCGCTTTAACGGCGGAGCAAAAAGCCGCCGCCAAGATGCTGGGCATGAGCGAAGCCGATTTTGCCCAAACGATTCACGGTGCAAACGGCGATAAGGCAGCCTGAAAATAAAGCAGCCTGAAAACAATAAGCAATTTTTAACCTTTAACACAAGGAAATCCACATGGATAAAGCCGCGATTTTAACCGCGCTGACCGCGCAGTTTCGCAAAGAGTTTCAAAATGGTTTGGCGAGCGTAGAGCCCAGTTTTTCTGCCATTGCCATGACCATCCCCAGCAGCACCGCCACCAACACTTATGCGTGGCTGGGCAAATTCCCGAAAATGCGCGAATGGGTGGGCAGCCGCCAAATCGGCAAGATGGCGAAACAGGCGATGAGCTTGGAAAACAAGAAATTTGAAGCCACGGTGGGCGTGGAGCGCACCGATATCGAAGACGACCAAGTGGGCATGTATCGCCCGATGATGCAGGCGATGGGCGAATCGGCTGCCACGCTGGCTGATGATTTGGTGTGGGGCTTGTTGCCCAAGGGCAAAACCACGCTGTGCTATGACGGGCAGAACTTTTTTGATACCGATCACCCTGTGTTTGCCAACAACGATGGCACGGGGGCAAACACCCCCACCAGCAACATCACCACAGGCACGGACAACGATGCGCCGACTTGGTATGTGGTGGATGACACCAAAACCTTGAAGCCTTTGATTTTCCAAGAGCGCACCGCGCCCGAGTTTGAAACTAAGTTTGACCCATCCAAATCCGACAAGGTGTTTATGGAGGATGTGTATTTATACGGCAGCCGCCGCCGTTGCAATGCGGGCTTTGGCTTGTGGCAACTGGCGCACATGGCGGAAAAAACCGCGCTTAACCGCGCCAATTTGGCAAAAATCATCGCGCAGATGATGACGATTAAGGCAGACGGCGGTTATGTGCTGAACGTGAAGCCCAGCCTGCTGGTTGTGCCGCCGCAATTGGAAGACGCTGCGCGCGAATTGTTGGAAGCCGACAAAATCAACGGCACCACCAACACGTTTAAAGGGCGTTTAAAGCTGCATGTGAGCGTGCATTTGGCGTGATGGCGCAGGCAGCCTGAAAACCGAGCGGGGAAGCGGCAGCCGCCGCGCCCCTAAACCATAAGGAAAAAGCTATGGCAAAAAACACACCCCAAACCCCAACGCAGCCTGAAAACGAAGAGGATAAGGTTGAGCAAAGCGCAACTACCCCTGAGCAGGAAGCACAGGCTGCCTTGCAAGCGGAAAACACCGCCTTGCAGGCAGAAATCACCGCGCTGCGCGAAGCAAACGCTGCCTTAACAGCCGAGCGCGATGCGGCGCAAGCTGCGTTATTGGCGGCGCAACAAGCAGCCGCCCAAGCAAGCGCAACGCAGCCCGAAAACCCCGATGCCGACCCACGCCAAGCCATTTTGGCGTGCAGCGCGGACGGCGTGGAATTCTGGCGCGGCGGCGTGTTGTTTAATGGCGCATGGCAAACCGTTTACCGCGCCGAAGTGGGCGAAGAGGCTTGGCAGCGCATTGTGAACGAGCCGCGCTTGCGCATTAAATCGGCGGATGAATATGGCGCATAACGCTGTTTACGCCGATATGGGCGACATGGTGGCGCGCTTTGGCGAATTGGAAGTGTTGCAGATTGCCGACCGCAATGCCGACGGCGAGATTGATGCGGATGTGGTGGCGGTTGCCCTTGCTGATGCCAGCGCGGAAATTGATGCGTATTTGGGGCGGTTTAAACAGCCGTTTACCGAAACGCCGCCGATTTTGCGCCGCTTGGCGTGCGACATCGCTCGCTATCGTTTAACCGCCACATCGGGCGTGTTGATTACTGACGAAATCCGCAATCGCTACAAAATTGACGTGTTGGAGCTGCTCAAAGCCTTATCGCGCGGCGAGGTGCAACTGGGGCTGGATAGCGCAGGGGCACAAGTGGCGACATCGGATAGCGGCGTAGTGTTTGCCAACAACAAAAACCGAATCTTTGCACGGGATGCCACATGATAACCACCCAAATTGAGCAAGCCATTTGCCTGCGGCTGCAACGCGGCTTGGGGCGCATGGTGCGCACGGTAAAAAGCTACAACGGCGAGGCAGACGACCTTGCTGCGCAAATTAAAACCCTGCCTGCGGTGTGGGTTACTTATGGCGGCAGCCGCGTGGAAACCATCAGCGGCGGCAGCCGTTATCAAGACACCGCCACGTTTGCCGTGATGTGCGCCACGCGCAGCTTGCGCAATGAAGCAGCGCAGCGGCAAGGCGGCGTGGTGATGCAAGAAATTGGCAGCAACGATTTGATTGATGCGGTGCGCCGCTTGCTGGATGGGCAACGCTTGGGGCTGCCTGCCGCCGACAGCAGGGGGCTGGTGCCCAAAGCCATCCGCGCCATTGCCAACCATGCGCTGGTGCAGCAGGCGGCGGTGAGCGTGTATGCGCTGGAATATACCCTGCGCTTGAACCGCCATGCTTTGGAAAACGACCGTTTCCCCGAGCCGCAAAGCGACAGCACGCATCCTGATTATGTGTTTACCCGCTATCAGGGCGAGACGAGCGCGCCTTATCCGCCGTTTGAATATTTGGATAGCTTGATTTTTGACCCCCAAGCCGAAAACGCCAAAATCCCGCTGACGGCGCAATTTTGGCAAGACTGACCGTTTATCTTGAAGGAATCCGAATGAATAAAATCATGGTAGTAGCAGAAGTGGGCTTGCGTGTGCCGCTGGCGCATAACCCGCATGAATATATTGAGCAAACGCCTGTGGAAGTGGATGGCGATGATGTGTATTACCGTCGCGCCGTTGCTGATGGCGATTTGCTGGTTTTGAGCAACGATGCGCCGCCCGCTGCCGAGCAGTCCAATCAGCAGCCTGAAAACGGGCTTGCAGGTTTGGGCGAAAGCCAAAACGCGAAGAAAGGCAAATAACCATGGCAGAACACATTAGCTTTGACACCATCCCCGGCAGCATCCGCGTGCCTGGGCAGTATATTGAATTTAACACGCGCAATGCGGTGCAAGGTTTGCCGCAAAACCCGCAATCGGTGCTGTTGCTGGCGCCGATGTTGGCAAGCGGCACGCACGAGCCTTTAACCCCTGTGCAATTGTTTAGCGATGCGCAGGCGGGCGATTTGTTTGGGCGCGGCTCGTGGGCGCAATTGATGGTGCGCCAAGCGTTTAAAAACAACGCTTATTTGGATTTAACCGTGATCGGCTTGCCCGACCACAGCGCGGGCGTAGCCGCCACAGGCAGCCTGAAAATAGACGGCACGGCGCAAACTGCCGCCAGCATCAGCATCACCATCGGCGGCGTGGCGGTTGCGGTTGCGGTGTCTGCCAACCAAAGCGCGGCGGAGGCGGTGGAAAAACTGGCGGCGGCGGTGAACGCGGCGGCTTTGCCTGTATCCGCCACCGCCGAGCAAGGCAGCCTGAAATTAACCGCCCGCAGCAAAGGCGCAATCGGCAACGAAATCAGCCTTGCCTGCGATATGGGCAACAGCGGCTTTTCAGGCAGCATTACGGCTATGACAAATGGCGCACAAAACGCCGATATTGCCGCCGTGCTGGATAAGGTGGCGGGCAAGCATTACCACATTATCGTGTCGCCGTTTAGCGATGCGGCGAACGCCAAGGCGTTGAGCCAACACATTACCCAAGTATCCAACGCTATTGAGCAGCGCGGCTGCATTGGCGTGATGGGGCTGCGCGGCACGATGCCGCAGGGCGCAAGCCTAACCGCCCAGCTAAACGATGGGCGCATCACTTGCGCGTGGTATAAGGGCGCAGCCGAAGCGTGCGGCATTATTGCGGCGGGCTATGCGGCGGTGTTGGCGTTTGAGGAAGACCCCGCCCGCCCCTTGAACACGCTGGAAATCAAAGGGCTGAACATTACGCCCGATGCGCAATGGCCGCTGTTTAACGAATGCAACAACGCGCTGTATAACGGCTTAACACCGCTGACGGTGGTGGCAGGCAAGGTGCAGATTATGCGGGCGGTATCCACCTACACCAAATCGGCGGCAAATGTGGACGACCCCTCGCTGTTGGACATCACCACCATCCGCACGCTGGATTACACGCGCCGCGCGATTAAAGAGCGCATTGCTTTGCGCTTTCCGCGCGACAAGTTGAGCGACCGCTTGCTGCCCAAGGTTAAAAGCGAGATCTTGGATGTGTTGCTGAAACTGGAACAGGCAGAGATTATTGAAAACGCCGAAGCCAATAAGGGCAAGCTGGTGGTGAGCCGCAGCCTGCAAGATGCCAACCGCGTGAATGCTGCCATCCCTGCCGATGTGGTGAATGGCTTGCATGTATTCGCGGGGCGGATTGATTTAATCCTATAAGGCAGCCTGAAAACCGCTTGATATACCCAAACAGGGCGCGGCAAGACCAACGCGCCCCATCATCAACACCCAATACAAGGACAACACCATGAGCGATGCCATCTATGCCGGCACGATTATTATGGAAGTGAACGGGCGCGATGTGGAAATCATCAGCCTAAAACCGCAAACCACCACAGGGCGCAAGCCGGTGAAAACCATGAACCGCCAAGGGCGCGTGATGGGCTATGCCGACGGCGTTACCGAGCATAAATTGAGCGCCACCGCCGCCATCCCGATTGACGGCACAGAGATTGATTGGGGCAACATCACCCGCGCCAAAATCACCATTTATCCCATCAACAAGGAAGATAAGCGCGTGTCGTATTTGGATTGTTTCAGCACCGAAATCAGCGAGCAATACGAAGCCGATAACGAGGCGCGCATTGATATTGAACTGATTGCGCTGCATAAAATTGTAGAGTAAGGATAACCCATGAAACACAGTTTTACCCTGCAATATGGCTTGGAATACAACGGCGAGACCCATTTTCAGGCTGCCTTAAAGCCGCTGACCATCGGCGGCGAACTGAACGCGATGGATGCGATTGATGCCCTGCCCGCGCTGCCCGAAAACCCCAGCGAAGCGCAGCAATCGCGCCGCGCGGTGCAAGAGACGCTGATTTATTGGGCGCAACAATTATCCATTGACGGCATACCACAAGACAACATCACCGCCGATTATCTGCTCAACCATTTGAGCGGCGCGGATTACAGCCAATTGGTGGACGAAATGGAAACCCTGCGCTCAAAATCCACCGCCGCTACGGAAGCCCCCGCGCCCCCCGCAGCGGCAGCCTGAACACCCCGCGCAGCAGCCAAACCGCCCATCAGCAATACCGCCAAGCGGTGATTATGCTGGCACGCGCGGGGCTGGGCGCGGCGGACGTGCGCGCCATGTGCCACGCCGAGCTGACGGCATGGCTGCAAGACTTGCTTGCCAGCATGGGCATTCACAGCCCCACAGGCGGCGAAGTGATTGTGTCGCGGCGGCTGCCGAAACCTAGCGCATAAGCCTTTGGGCGCACGGGGCGAAGCCTTTACCATCTATCCCTATCTAGCCTTTAAACGATAATTAACCATGAGTTAATTTAAGTTTAAAGGCTATTTTTTATGGCAA
>CAUQDE010000073.1:0-7328 GCA_963516425.1 uncultured Kingella sp. | reverse complement strand
GTTGCTATTCCAGCAGAAAGCCAAAATGGTGCTAATACACCCGTTAGCGCAGTTGGTAGCAGCACACTAGACAATGTTACTGTAAACGGTATTAACATCACTTTAAAACAACCTGGTATTACTGCTCGTACATTTACCAATATCAGAAAAAACACAGAAACCACCATTGCTAGTGGCACATATTTGAGCCATATGCGTTTTGGTGCGTATTCTGATTTCAACCACAACAACAATCCTGATTCAAATCCATCTTATACGTTTGCATTGGGTAGTGTAACGCCTGTTGCCGATGTTCCCACATCAGGCACAGCTACTTACAATGGTTTGGCAGTAGGTAGCCCAATTGGTGGTGGTGCATTCCAAGAAGGTACATCTACATTTAATGTTGATTTTGGCGCGAAAAGACTGAATGGCTCAGTTACTATTGGTGCTTTTAATCCTGTTCCTTTAACTGCTAACATCAACGGCAACCAATTCTCTGGTACATCAGCAGAGGGAGTTCATACCGATGGTCGCTTCTATGGCCCACAAGCAGCTGAAATGGGTGGTGTATTCAATGGAGAAGTTCCTGCACCAGTTGGTGGCGGTACTTTCAAATGGATTGGCTCATTTGGCGCGAAAAAATAATAATTTAGCGTAAATAAACCCACTTGGTTTTAAACCGAGTGGGTTTCCCATTTTTTTATTTTCAGGCTGCCTTTTTTAGGCTACCTTATGGAATGTTTTATGAAATATCTGCCTTTTTTATTGCTGACTGTAACCTTTTACACTCAAGCCGCGCCCGTTGCTACGCCACTTAACCCTGTGGCGGATTTAACCGAGGAACAAATCCAGCAAACCGAACGCCAAAATCAGCAAAAGCAAGCGGCGCAAAATGGTGAAAAAACATCGGTTTCCATGACGGAAGAAGAGCTGTTGCAACGCCCTGATTTGCTCAAAAACGCGCTGGACACGGCAAATGCGCAGCACAATATTGAAAACATTCGTTTTTTGCTGCCGTTATATCGCAGGCTGCCTGCCGAGCAGCAAGATTCTGTGTTGGCGCGCTATTCGGAAGGGCTGGTGCTGATGGCGGATGATAAGCACGAGGCGGCGGAAAAATTATTCAACGAAATTTTGGCGGAGCATCCTGATTACGCGCCTGTGCGCTTGCAACTGGCGTTGAGCCAATCGCAAAACGGCAAGCAGCGCGAGGCGGCAAATGAATTGAAAACGTTGAAACAAACGCCTGATTTGCCTGCGCCTGTGGCGCAATATATTGACCAGTTTGACGCGCATTTGCAAAAAAGCAAGGCGTGGCAGTTCAACGCCAATGCGTATTATCTGCAAGACAGCAATGTGGGGCGCACGCCCGAGCAGCGCACTTATGGCTATTGGCGTTTTGCCGAGCCTAAATCGGCGCACGGCGTGGGCTATGAGCTATCGGCGCAAAAAACCACGCCGATTAAGGGGCATTGGGCGGCGCGGGTGAATGCATCGGCGTATGGTAAGTTTTATTGGGATGCGCACGATTATGATGATTTGGTTACGCGGCTGGAAGCGGGGCCGGTGTGGCGCGATGCGAAGCAGGAGGTTTCGCTGTTGCCGTTTTATGAGAAACGCTGGTATGGAGGCAAGGCTTATTCCTACACAACGGGCGGATTGATGCGTTATTCGCGTGTGTTGTCGCCTAAATGGCAGGTGTTTACGGCTTGGCAGTCGGGCTATAAAAAGCATGATAAGCGCACGTTTTTAGATGGCGCATCGCATTTGGGTACGGTGTCGCTGCTGTATCGCACGTCGCCGTATCAGTATTTTGTGGTGAGCTGGGGCGGCGGGGAAAATTCGGCGAAGGATAAATCGGAAGCGTATCGCTTTGGCAATTTGGGCTTGGGCTGGAATCGGCAATGGGGCAGCCAGCATAGTTTGACCACTTCGCTGCATGGTAGCGTGCAAAAGCGCCAGTATCGCGCGGAGGATTTTTTCAATATCAAGCGCAACGAGAAGGAGTATTTCACGCGCTTGTCGCTGTCGCATAAAAAGCTGGCGTGGCGCGGGTTTGAGCCGCGTTTGAACTGGACGTGGTCGCACGTGGACAGCAACCATTTTTATTATAAATATGACAATCATCGGGTGTTTTTGGATGTGTCTAAGCAGTTTAAATAAGTGAGGGGATGCGATGAGGGAGCCTGAAAATGCGTGGGGGCGTTTTCAGGCTGCTTTTGTTTGTGGTGATGGAGACTGGGTGGAATGTGTAGTGATTCAAAAAGTAGGGGGTGTGGTTTTGCCGCGCATTATTCATTTCATTGAGCATTGCTAAACGGTACGTGGCACAGCTACACACCCTTATATAGTAGCCCCCATTCAAGGGGCTTTGATAAAAATTTACCATTTCGGGTTTTAGCCCCTTGAATTAACTAACATTAATTTAAGGGGCTTTTATCATGCAACAAAAATATAGAAATACCGACAACACAAGCAACGTAGTAGAAATTGACTTGCAAATTATCATTGATGAGTACAGCAAAAAAGTTGAACGATTAGAAAAACGATTTGCTGAAGAACCAAAAAACACAAGTACATGTGGCTTAGAAAACGACATTGTATTAGTGCTTGCTTTACTTATTTCACAAAGTTTATGGGAAAACCAATATTTCAAACAGCTAGAAGCATTAAAAGCCCGAGCATACGTGGTTAAGGATGAAATAGACAAGTTAAATTCTCGTCTTTATCTCAAAGCGATTGAGTCAAAAACATTATGGGAACGTTCAGAAAAAGGTTTGTGAAATAAAGCGGGCAAAGAAATGAACATCGACCTATCCATCCAAATCAAACGCAACGCCGAAAGCCAAAACTACCAGCTAAACATGCTGGTCATCAACCCAAGCAACACAGGCGCAATAGAAACCAGCATCTGCCAAACCCTCGCCGAAGTCTGCGAAAAAGTCGCCCAATTTGAAGCCAAGCATTTAAACGTCTTTGAACACGCGATTGAGTACGAAAAAACCGACTGGCGACAACTCGCCCGCCAAAACTAACAAAACGCAAAGAGGACAGCAAAATGAGCATAGAGAGCTTAACCGACGGCATGGGGCGCGATACGCGCTTCGCGCGGTGCGCGACACAGGACGGCGGTTAAGCCCCCCCTAGGCTAACAGGGGGGAACAAAACAAAACCCAAAACAGCAGGGCACGGAACACTCAAAAAAGGCACATTCAGGATTAAAGCAAAATGATTGATTTTCAAAACACAGAATACTTTACCCACGCCATAACCATAGGCGGAAAAATCCTAGAAGTGCCCTTACGCAAAGGCAAAAAAGATGCCGCGTTCATAGATGCCCTCACCTTTACCGTTCACAAACGCACCATAGAAAACGTTAAAGGGCTGTGCTTCTCCGATACCGAATACGTCGTCGCATACAGCGAACTTCTACAAGAAATTTTTGGCTTTGGCGTAACTACCAAGCTCGGTAAAGGTAGCTACTTCTATCAAGCCTACTACAAGCTCGGCGGCGACAAAGTCGATTACGGCACATTACACATCGGCGGGCAACGCGACACCATCCTTGTTGAATTAACAGGCACAGGCTGCCAAGCAGCAAAAGCAGGCTGGGAACAACGCCTATACGATTTTTTAAAAACAGCCAGTCGCCCACGCATCACCCGCGTTGATTTAGCCCATGACTTTTTCAATGGCGAATACAGCCCAGAACAAGCCATGTGCGACCACAACAACGGTTTATTTAACCGCCACAACAAACGCCCCAAAAGCGAAATGAAAGGCACCGCATGGCGCGAAGAAGACGGCACAGGCAAAACCTTTGCCGTAGGCACACGCGGTTCATCCAAATACGCCCGTATCTATGAAAAAGGCAGACAGCTAGGCGACAAAGATAGCCTATGGACACGCTTTGAAGTGGAGTTCAGAAACAAAGATTGCGTTATTCCCATGGAAATTTTAACCAACCAAGGCGAGTTTCTAACAGGTGCTTATCCCGTAGGCGAAACCCTATTTAACAGCCCCGCCACCAGCATTGCAGCGGCGACTGAAAAGGTAAACATTACTTTTGAAAGCCGAAAAACCCACGCCAAAAACCAAGTCGGTAGATTTGTGCGCTTTTTAAAAGACATAGGCTGGACACCCGAACAAATCGTAGAAGCCCTAATCGCCGACGAAGGCAAATACCCCAAAGGTTTAGAACCCGCCGAATACGACTGCCAAACAGATGAAGCCGATTACCTAAATCAAGACAGCCTAAAAGTGAATGGCACAAACGAACCCGACGAATTGGACCAAGTAATCGTTTTAGAACGCAAATTACGCATATTTGACGAAACCCATACGGGCAAAACCGAAGCAGAAAAACAACTGCTGCAAGACTTCCCCGAAGACATGAAGCAATGGCTAGATATTTGGAAACGCCAACAATTCTATGCCCTATCCGAACGCGATTTAAGCGAATTCAGAAGAACTGAACAGCAACAGAAAGAATTTTTAGACTTTCTGTACAGCAAATACGGCTCGCTGTTTAGCCTGAACGAGAAGTATTACACCACTTTATAACCCCCCAACCAACCTAACCAAGAAGGAAACAAAAAATGCTGAACTTCCAAGAACAAAGACAAATTGAATACGTTAAAAAAATCGTCATGGGCGTAACCCGCTTTAAAGGCACGATTGACGGCAACGAAATTGACAACTGCAACGTCCTGATTGCTGCCCCCTTAAACGACAGCGCAGGCAATGCCCAAGGCTTTGGCATCGCCAAAGTAGCCTTTGGCGACAGCAGCAACTTTGAGCGTTTTAACGGCTTAAATTTCCCCTGCGACATGGAAGTCGCCTTTCAAACCGTAACCAACGCATCAGGCAAACAAAAAGAAATTTTAAAAGACGTGCGCGTCCTGAAACCCACACCCGCCCCCGCAGCCAGTAGCAAAGGTTAAGTTAAGGATAAAACCTTAAAGGAAAAGCCATGCAAATTAAATACATCGTACAAGACTTAGAAACGTTTGAATTTCTCTACCCCTCGCCCGACGGCGACGTAGGGCAAACCCCGTTTTTAAGACAAGCAGGGCATTTTGAGGAAAAAGAGGATGCCCTAGCGGCGGGCGAAGACATTGGCAGCCCCTTTGCCCTATTTACGTTCTACCTGCCCGAATAGGCAGCCAATAGGCATCCTGAATAGACTTTACCGCGTGCTGGGCGGTCGCGCGGAAAAAAGCCCCATAACCGCCCCTTTCCAACTCGCTATCCCACAGGCAAAACCATGAGTGATTATTCAGATTATTCAAGTGATGAGCTGCTAAGCATTCGCGATTCTTTATTGGCAGAAGCTGACGAATTGTTTGAGCAACTAATTCTACTTAAAGAACAAAATGCAGATTTTCAACAGATTGATGATGTAACAACGCAGATGTACGACAAAATGACTGCGGCTCAAGATGTTGAAGATGAAATGTATTCTAGGGGAGATTTAGAGCATGAATATTGTGGAGAATCTGAAAGTGATGAAGAGTTTAGAGAGCATCTCCTTGATTTAGGCTTAATTGATGAAGATTACGATGGTGATTATTCAGAATTCTATCCAGATTAACTAACAAAAAGGAAACACTGATGAGCATGAAACAACCCATCCCATTTTGGTTTAAATGTTGCGTTGTCGCGTTAATCATCTGCCTTATAGGATTATTTACATCCGCCTATTACCTATACGGCTAATAAGCGCGGATGAAGTAATCAGGTTTCAGGCTGCCTGAAAAATAAAAGCCTTTTATTAACTTTTAAGGAGTTCACATCATGAACCTAATCCAAAAAGCCAAAGGCGCAATCGCAAACAAACGCGCCTTATTCGCAGCCGCCATGGCAACCCCAATGCTCGCCTTTGCCGATAACGATATTGCATCAATCGGTACGAGTGCAGCAACAGAAATTGCCAAGTTTGCCGTAATGATTACCGCAATCGGCACAGCCGTATTGTCCGTAATCGTCTTGATTCAAGGCTTCCGCATGGCATTCAAAATGACCAAAACTGCGAGCTAAAACCAAAGGGGGTTACTGAATGGGTTACAGAATTGGCTATCAATGCTTCGTCAGCAACGAAGCAGCGCATGACTATTTACTCAGTCAGCAGCCCCCGACCATAACCGCAGAAGGTTTACTGATTCGCCCAGTGAAACAAGGGCAAGACTGGTATTTAAACGGTCAAAAAATCCAACTAAGTTTCCCAGAATGCGACATAGCAGAACAAATGCAACTAGGCGCAGAACTCGCCGCCCCCATTATCGGCATCGTATCCCTGATATTCCTATTCAGACAAATATACAGCCTAATCCGCAGCATGAGCGAACAAGACGAGAAACCCCATGATTGACATATGGACGCTATACAGCTTTTTTGCCCTAATGCTGCTATTAAAGCTATTCATCTAGCAAAAGCGCAATGAGCGTGCTACATTCAAACCTTTCATTATGAAAGGGTTTGAAATGTTGAAAGGGACATTATTAGCCGTTGGGGCTGCCATTATCCATGTTTGGATGAATAAATATCAGGGCTTAACAGGGTTTGGAAAGTTTTTAAGTATTTTTTTATTTATTTTATGTGGTTCTTTATATGCTATTTTAGATATGAAAGATAAAAAATCTGAAACATATTCTGATAATAGTGATGACGATGTATTTTTTGACAATGCCCCTAATCCCACTCCGCCGCCAACAAATCCACCTACTTCCGAACAAATAGAATTTGCGGAATTTATGAAAAAGCAGCGCGAGCAGGAAAGGGAAAAAAGTGTAGTTCGTAGAGAATGAAAAAACTATTTCTAGCCTGTGCCCTTATCCCTTGCTTTACTCTTGCCGCTGATGGTTTTAATTCAGAAGGCACGCGCGTTGTCGTTAAAAATGGGAGTTACAGCATTGAATACGACCCACGACACGATATGCGCGGGGCAAATTATCGGCTTAACGGCAATCAATTTAGAGGCAGCGGCTCACTTCCTGCTGTTGTGGTTGGCAGCAATGGCGCACGATCCGCCGATGCTATTCCAGCAGCATATCGGGTGGTAACCGATAAAAGAAAAGTATTTGCTAGTATTTTACAAAGAGCGAGAGAAGTAGGACCCTATGTTATTAAAGGGGGAGCAAGATTTATTTGGGGCTTTGCAAAATTTTCTATTTATAGTGCTGCGTTTCAATATGCTGTTAATGCTATCGTCGGCTCCAAATTCTCCTGGAACGACGAACGCAACGACTTCGTCCGCCCCGCCGACGACAACACCTACATTGTAATCGCTACTAAAAATTCCCATACTGTTGTAAGTGGCTCTAACAAGACATCTCTCGAAGTAGAAA
>CAUQDE010000072.1:0-7491 GCA_963516425.1 uncultured Kingella sp. | reverse complement strand
GCGGGAGAGGATGATGATTTTTTTGGGGTTGTAGCGGGCAAGCGTCATGGGGACGAAGGTGTTGCCGAATGAGCCGGTGCCGCCTGTAATCAGGATGGTGGAGTTGCTTAACATAGTTAAATGGAAACCTGAAAAAAAGGGGAATTATACGGAATTATTGAGCCAGCGCGGCATTCACTGCTGCTTGGGCGTGGATGGCGGTGCTGTCAAACACGGGCAGCGGACTGTTTTGCGCGTTCACAATCAGGCAGATTTCGGTGCAGCCGAGAATGATGCCTTGCGCGCCCTGCGTTTTCAGGCTGCCAATCACGTTTTGGAAATATTGTGCGGAGGCAGCCTGAATTTTATTGACGCACAATTCTTCAAAAATAATGCGGTGGAGTTCGTGTTGCTCGGCTTCGTTGGGGACGATGGTGTTTACGCCTTGCGCTGCCATGCGCTCGGTGTAAAAGCCGTCGCTCATGGTGAAGCGTGTGCCAAGCAGTCCTACGGTGTGCAAGCCTTGCTGTTTGATGGCTTCGGCGGTGGCATCCACAATATGCAGCAGCGGAATGCGGACGGCGCGTTCTATGGCGGGGGCGACTTTGTGCATGGTGTTGGTGGCCAGCAGCAGCAAATCTGCGCCTGCACCTGCCAGTTTGGTTGCGCTGTTTGCCAGCAAATGCCCTGCGGCTGCCCAATCGCCCTGCTTTTGCAGTTGCACCACGGTTTCAAAATTGACGCTGTGCATGATGATTTCTGCGCTGCTGTTGCCGCCTAGGCGGTGGTTGGTTTCGCGGTTGATGGTTTGGTAATACAGGGCGGTACTTTCGGGGCTCATGCCGCCGATGATGCCGATGGTTTTCATGGTGGGTCTCCTGATGATGGTGGGGCGCGGGGGGAATATTGGGCAGCCTGAAAACTGTCCGCGCGATTTTGACGGCTTGCTGGCAAGCCGTGCGCCGGCGAAATAGGGTTTCAGCTACGCATACCCCTGAGCTTTGCATAAGTTCGCATGGCTAAATCAAAGATTTGGACAAAGGGGCAAGGCTGCCTTTGGGGGAAACAATGGCGCTGAGCCGTCCGCTCTATGTGGTGTGTTAGGCAAACAATTCTTGCATGATGGTTTGATAGATGGCGGTGAGCTTGGGGATGTCGTCTAACGCGATGTGTTCGTCGATTTGGTGGATGGTGGCGTTCACAAAGCCGAGTTCGATGAGCTCGCGGCTGATGGCTTTGATAAAGCGTCCGTCTGATGTGCCGCCTGTGGTGGAAAGCTCGGGGGTGATGCCGCAAACGCTTTGGCAGGCGCGTTGGGCGATTTGGGTGAGCGTGCCTGCTTCGGTTAGGAATGGGTTGCCTGATAGTTGCCAGTCTAGGTCGTAGCGCAGCTGGTGCGCGTCTAGGATTTGGTGGACTTGGCTTTTCAGGCTGCCTTCGCTTTGCTCGGTGGAGAAGCGGAAGTTGAATTGGATGCTTATATCGGCGGGGATGACGTTGGTTGCGCCTGTGCCGCTGTGGATGTTGGAGATTTGGAAGCTGGTGGCGGGGAAGTAGGCGTTGCCGTTGTCCCATTGGGTGTTGATAAGTTCGGCGAGCGCGGGGGCGGCGCGGTGGATAGGGTTTTCGGCGAGATGGGGGTAGGCGATGTGTCCTTGCTTGCCGTGTATTTTCAGGCTGCCTGATAGGCTGCCGCGCCGTCCGTTTTTGAGCATATCGCCAAGCTGGTGTTGCGCGGTGGGTTCGCCCACGATGCAGTAGTCAAAGGTTTCGCTGCGTGCTTTGAGCGTGTCCACCACGCGCGTGGTGCCGTCTTTGCCGTCGCCTTCTTCATCGGAAGTAATCAGCAGGGCAAGGCTGCCTGAAAACTGGGGATGGGCGGCGAGATAGCGTTCGGCGGCAACGACAAAGCAGGCGATGGCGGTTTTCATATCTGCCGCGCCACGGGCGTAGAGTTTGCCGTTGTGTTCGGTTGGCTCAAAGGGGGGGAATGTCCATTGGGCGGTGTCGCCTGTGGGGACGACATCGGTGTGCCCCGCAAAGCACAACACGGGCGCTTGCGTGCCGATGCGGGCGTAGAGATTTTTGGTGTTGCCGTGGTTGTGCCATTCTATTTTGAAACCGAGCGCGACAAGCCGTGCGGCGATGATGTCTTGGCAGCTGTGGTCGTTGGGCGTGATGCTGGGTTGGGAGAGCAGTTGTTTGGCAAGGGCGATGGGCATGGTGGGCTTTCGGGTGGGATGGTGTAAAGGTTTTCAGGCTGCCTTTGTGTGATGAGGCAGCCTGAAAATGGGTTTATGTGTTGTGGAACAGCCAAGGTTGGCTGGCTTGGCGTTGTTGTTCAAAGTGTTTGATTTCATCGGCGTGTTGCAGGGTTAAGCCGATTTCGTCTAAGCCATTGAGCAGGCAGTGTTTGCGGTGTTCGGTGATGTCAAAAATGAACACGTCGCCGCTGGGGGTGGTTACGGTTTGCTGGGCGAGGTCTATGGTGAGCCGGTAGCCTTCGTTGGCGTAGGTTTCTTGGAACAGTTGTTCCACTTGCTCTTCGCTCAATACGATGGGCAGCAAGCCGTTTTTGTAGCAGTTGTTGAAAAATATGTCGGCAAAGCTGGGGGCGATAACGGCTCGAAAGCCGTAATCATCCAATGCCCAAGGGGCGTGTTCGCGGCTGGAACCGCAGCCGAAGTTTTTGCGCGTGAGCAGAATTTGCGCGCCTTGATAGCGCGGTTGGTTGAGCGAAAATTCGGGGTTGAGCGGGCGGCGGCTGTTGTCCATGCCAGGTTCGCCGTGGTCTAGGTAGCGCCATTCGTCAAAGCAGTTTACGCCAAAGCCGCTGCGTTTGATGGATTTGAGAAATTGTTTGGGGATGATGGCATCGGTGTCCACGTTGCTGCGGTCAAGCGGGGCAACGATGGCGGTGATTTGGGTAAAGGATTTCATGCGGTGTCTCTGTGTGTTTGGAGGTTGAAGTCAAACAGGCAGCCTGAAAACGCTTAAAACAGGTTTCAGGCTGCATGGGGAGGAGCTTAATGCGCGGCGGCTTTTTCTGCGCCCACTTGGTATTTGACGGTTTCCCAGTTGGATGACTGGCTGTTAACGTGGCTGCGCGTGTCGGCGCAAGCGGCCAGGGTGAGGGCGGTTAGGGTAATCAGCAATGCTTTTTTCATGATTTTTTCCTTACTTATGGATGGGGTTAAATAAATACACGAGAGACTATTTTGCCAAACCGGCGGCTTAACAAAATATGTCTGTATTTTAACTGAAATTTTGGATTTGGGTGCGGCGAAATAGCGTGAACACGGTTGCTTAGGGTGCGTCGGGCTGCTTGCTTTGCCAGATATTGGGCAGTTTGGCGGCTGTGGCGGGAAAGCCGGATTGCTTGGCGATGCGGGCTACGTTGGCCTGCCGTTCGCGCGTGTCGGGGTGGGTGCTGAGCCATGCGATGCCGTTGCCGGCGTGGTATTTTTGTTGCACTTTTTCCAATGCGTCAAACAGTTGCACTGCGCCGCCCACGCTGCCGTATTCTTGGGCGACGGCTTCTATGGCGGCGCTGTCGGCGGCGCGCTCCATGTCGCGGCTGTATTTCAGGCTGCCGATGCCGGCAAGGGCGTGCATTTGGGTTTCGCTGCCAAACAGGGCGGCGACTGCGCTATACAGCACGCCGCGCGACATACCGCGCAGGGGGTCGCGGTGTTTGATGTGCGCCATTTCGTGTGCCAACACGACGGCGACGGCTTCTTCGCTGGGCAGCTCGTTGAGCAGGCTGCGATACAAAACCACGTTGCCGCCAAATGTGGCGTAGGCGTTGGGAACGGCTTCTTCGCTGATGTACACGGTGATGAGGTTGTCGGGCAGGTTCATGCGTTTGCCCAGCCGCGTGGCGAGGGCGGTGATTTTGGGGTCGGGATGGGCGTTTTGGCTGGCGGCGATTTCTTTGCCGACAAAGCCGAACCATTGTTTTTCGCGCAGCAGGCTGACGGTGTAGGGCAGGGTTTGCACGATGGCTTCAATCAACGCCCACACGGCGGCCACAGTGATGGCAAGGTAAACCAGCATGGTGCGGAGTTCGCGCCAGTGGTTGGTGTCGTGCGGGATGTTGGGGTTGTCTTTTTCGTTGAACTTGGGGGCTTCGTATTGCATGGTTGGGCTGACGGTTTATTTTCAGGCTGCCGCAATGGGCGCTACGGGATGGGGAGGCAGCCTGAAAACGGGTTTTGCGCGAGGTTTCAGGCTGCCTATTTGTGTGCGCTGTGCGCCTTAGCGCTGCATTTTGCCCGCTGTGCCGTAAGCCAGCACTTCCACCGTGCCGACTGCGCCGCCTTGTTGGCGGGCGTAAACATTATCCAGCGACACGGTTTCAAATTTCATGTTGAACACGATGTCTGCGCCAAGGGCATCGGCTTCGGCTTTCATGCGCAGGATGGCTTCGCGGCGGGCACGGTCTAGCAGCGTTTCGTAGCTGCGGATGTTGCCGCCGAAAAAGTTGCGAAAGCTGGCCAGCATGCGGGTGAAATAATTGCTGGAAACCACCACGCTGCCGCGCACGAGCTCTTGTGTTACGAAGTTTTCAGGTGGGTGTTTTAGCGGCACAATCATGATGCGGTGCAGCTCGTCTTCACGCGCAAGAATGCTGGCGTAGTGCTTTTTTTCGTTGTAGTTACCGGTGAAAAAGGCGATAAGCAGCATGATGACGGTGAATATAAGACCGATTAACACATCCATTTTGCGCTCCTATTCCAGCACGACGGCTGTGCCATAGGCGAAGATTTCGGCTGCGCCTGCGGCAACGGACGAGGTGGAAAAGCGGACGTTTAACACGGCGTTTGCGCCTGCTTGGCGGGCTTGCTCCATCATGCGGTCTAGGGCTTGATCGCGCGATTCGTTGAGCAGCTCGGTGTAGCCTTTGAGCTCGCCGCCAACAAGATTTTTCAGCCCTGCCATAAAGTCGCGCCCAACGTGTTTGGCGCGGACGGTTGAGCCTTGCACCAAGCCTAAATGCTTGACGATGCGGCGGTTGGGGATGGTTTCTAGGTTGCTTAACAGCATGGAGGGTCTCCTGTTTTGGGGTTGAAAAGGGGAATGGCGTGTGGCGGTATTTTATGCGATGGTGAGGGGTGTGGCGTTGAGGCAGCCTGAAAAAGGGAAAACGGGTTGGTGCGCGGCTAAAATGAGGCAGGAGTAGTTGGGCTTGACGTATCCCAAGCGTGGGTATGGCGGCGCAACGCCATGCGCATGGCGAAAACAAGGGAAACGTTTTTTCAGGCTGCCTTGGGCGTTGCGCTACATTGCGCCATCTTTATTACTGTTTACGTTAGGGCAGCCTGAAACGAAGTTCGGCGCAGCGAAAACCCGTCATCACATCTGGCGCACGTCCACAAAATGCCCTTCCACTGCTGCTGCTGCCGCCATCGCAGGGCTGACCAAATGCGTGCGCCCGCCGTTGCCTTGTCGTCCTTCAAAATTGCGGTTGGAGGTGGAGGCGCAGCGCTGTTGCGGCTGCAAGCGGTCGGCGTTCATGGCGAGACACATGGAGCACCCTGGTTCGCGCCATTCAAAGCCTGCGTCGATAAAGATTTTGTCCAAGCCTTCGGCTTCGGCTTGGCGTTTCACCAAACCCGACCCTGGAACGATTAACACGCGCTGCACGTTGTCGGCTTTTTTGCGCCCTTTGGCGATGGCGGCGGCTTCGCGCAAATCTTCAATGCGGCTGTTGGTGCATGAGCCGATGAACACGATGTCCACAGGGATGTCGGTGAGCGGTGTGCCTGCTTCCAAGCCCATGTATTCCAACGCGCGTTCCATGCCGCTGCGTTTCACGGGGTCAGCTTCGTCGGCGGGGTTGGGCACTTTGCCGTTCACGTCCAACACCATTTCGGGCGATGTGCCCCATGTTATCTGCGGCTCAATATCGGCAGCCTGAAAACGGTACACTTTGTCGAATACTGCGCCCTCGTCCGATACTAGCGTGCGCCAATATGCTACCGCTTTGTCCCAATCCGCGCCTTTGGGGGCGAACGGGCGGTCTTTCACATAATCAATCGTGGTATCGTCCACCGCCACCATGCCGCTGCGCGCGCCCGCTTCAATCGCCATGTTGCACAGCGTCATGCGCCCTTCCATGCTTAGGCTGCGGATGGCTTCGCCGCCAAACTCAATCGCATAGCCCGTGCCGCCTGCTGTGCCAATTTGTCCAATAATGTACAGCGCAACGTCTTTGGCGGTTACGCCGTCTTTCAGGCTGCCTGAAACCTCAATCAACATGGATTTGGACTTTTTGGCGGTGATGCACTGCGTTGCCATGGTGTGTTCCACTTCCGATGTACCGATGCCGTGCGCCAATGCGCCAAACGCGCCGTGCGTGCTGGTGTGCGAATCGCCGCAGACGACGGTCATACCGGGCAGCGTTGCGCCTTGTTCGGGCCCCATCACATGCACAATGCCTTGCCCTTTGTCCATAAACGGAAAATACGCCAGCGCGCCGAATTCTTTGATGTTTTTGTCCAAAGTGTCCACTTGCAGCTTGGAAATCGGGTCTTGGATGCCTTTGTCCCAATCGCCGGTGGGGGTGTTGTGGTCGGCGGTGGAGACTACGCTGTCAATGCGCCAGAGCTTACGCCCGGCCATTTTCAAGCCTTCAAAGGCTTGCGGGCTGGTTACTTCGTGCACCAGATGGCGGTCAATATACAGCAGCACGGTGCCGTCTTCTTCTTCGCGGACAACGTGGCTGTTCCAGAGTTTGTCGTATAGGGTTTGCGGGGTCATGGTTTGTGTCTTTCTTGATTTGGATACGGGAAAGTGGTTATTTTAGACTTTTTGGGCAAAATTTTCAATTATTGAATTTAAGATTGATGCAAATAAGACAAAAATTGGACAAATTGTTTATTTTTTATTTTTCAGGTTGCCTTAATGCTGCGCGCGCATGGTTTCTAACATTTTGATTGCATTGGCATTGAGCTCGTTTACATCAAACCAGCCTGCCGAAACAAACATCAGCAAAAACACAAACAGCAGCGCCGAAGATGCCAACCAATACACCAAATAAGCGCCCGCCACGCGCAAGGGACGCTGCCCGCTCACCGCCACCGCGCCTGCAAATTGCACCCAAAAACACCAAGTGTTCCACAAGCCCACCCACGAGCGCATTTCAGGATAGGGCAGCGCAAACAGCGTGGGGATAACCAGCGCATCGGTTGCCAAAATGTAGCCCAAAAACGGCACGCGTTCGCCATCGGGCGCGCGCAGCATTTCCCAAAACACGCGCGAAAGCACCAGCCAGCGCGTTACCGCGGTTAAAAAACCAAAGCCCAGCGCCGCATCGCTCGCGCCCAAAAATGGCTTCAACGCCACCGCGTTTACCATGCCCACCGCCGCCAGCACCAGCGCAAACACGGGCAAACCATACGCATAAAACGGCGCAGGGCGAAAGCGCAAACACGCCGCCGCCCCCGCTTGCCTTGCCAATAGCCATAAATTCAGATTCATTTTCAGGCTGCCTTAATCGTGCGCGCAGCC
>CAUQDE010000071.1:0-7547 GCA_963516425.1 uncultured Kingella sp. | reverse complement strand
TCGCCCGCAATCAAAATGCTGGGCGTGCGCTCGGTTTCAAAATCGCTTTGCGCGGCAAGCAGGCTGAAATCGCCGCCGCGCCCTTTGCCAAAGCGAAAATCGTCGCCAATCAGCAAATAGCGCGTGTTCAGCTGCTCGCGCAAAATGGTTTGGATAAATTGCTCGGCGGTTTGCGCGGCAAATTGTGGGTTAAAACGTTGCACCCACACGCTGTTTACGCTGCCCGTTTGCTGCAAAAGCTGGATTTTGTCGCGCAGCGGCGTGATGCGTTGCGGCAGCGGGCGGTTGGCTTGGCGGCTGAAAAATTCGTTGGGCTGGGGCTCAAAAATCATGGCGACGCTGTGCAGCCGGCGCGCTTGGGCTTCGCGGGCAAGGCGTTGCAAAATGTGGCGATGCCCTGTGTGCACGCCGTCAAAATTGCCAATGGTTACCGCGCTGGGCAGCAGCGGCGCGGGGAGTTGTTGTCCAAACCAAATGTTCATAGTTAATTTAGGTTAAAAAAAGAAAGAATTGTAAGGGAGTTGGTGGGTTTTGTGGATGCTTGCTTACAAGTTTTCAGGTAAAATCATCCATTTTTACGTTGTTTGTATTGGCTGGTTTTTTATGATTGCAGATATTTGCGCTAACCTGAATTTCCGCTGCGATGTGATTTACGAATATCGCCATATGTTCTTAACGGGGGCGGTCGCCACCGTGGTCATTACGGTGATTGCTACGTTGTTTGGCACCATTTTGGGCACGATTGGCGCGCTGATGCGGATTATGCGCTTTGAAAATGGCAATGTGTTTATGCGCGCGTTTGCGTGGCTTTGTCGCACGATTTCTTGGCTTTATATAACGTTTTTCCGTGGCACACCGATGTATGTGCAGATTTTTATTTGGTATTTCGTGTGGTTTGTGGCGTTGGTGCATCCGCAGCACGGCTTGATTGTGAGCGGGTCAGAAGCGGTGGCGTTGCGCCGCGAATATGGCGCGTGGATTGCAGGCTGCTTGGCTTTAACGGCTAACACAGGCGCATACATCACCGAAATCTTCCGTGCAGGCATTCAATCCATTGACAAAGGGCAAATGGAAGCCGCCCGCTCATTGGGGCTCACTTATCCGCAAGCCATGCGCTTTATTATTCTGCCGCAAGCGTTGCGCCGTATGCTGCCACCTTTGGCAAACGAATTTATCACGCTGCTGAAAGACAGCTCGCTGCTGGCGATGATTGCCGTGCCCGAGTTGGCGTATGTGCAAAAAACCATTTCGGGGCGGTATTCCATTTACGAAGAACCGCTGTACACCGTGGCATTGGTGTATTTGGCGATGACGATTTGCTTATCCGCATTCTTCTCTTGGCTGGAAAAACGGTTTAGCACGGGGCATCGCAAATAGCATTGGGGCATTGCCCGCCACACCAAAGGCAGCCTGAAAACGGGGGTTACTCGTTTTCAGGCTGCCTTGTTTGTTGGGCGAATGTTTGGCATCTCGGCGGGCATTGCGATTGGCTTAATCCGCATCATCCGCATGATGGTGACAACCCCACGCCCAGCCCATTTAAGGCAGCCTGAAAACGCGTCAACCCCATTTTCAGGCTGCCTGACCATTCAGCCAAAAGAACTAGTTCGCCACAGCATAAATAGTTAATAAGCGTAAAACCCGCACAATATTTTTTAACAAAACCCAACAATTCAAGTAGAATAACATCCAACTACATATAAAGCTTAAGCTCACAAAGCGGGGCGGTGGCAACTAAGCAATAAGCACAACCCCTGTGATAAACCGCCAAAAAGGCAGCCTGAAAAAGCCGCCTACACAAGGAACCAACCATGAACGTAACCAGACGGCAGTTTTTCAAAGTAACTGCTGCGGGCGTAGGCGCAACCACCCTTGCCGCCGTGGGCTTAATGCCCACCAATGCGTTTGCAGAAGTTCGTCAATACAAGCTCACAGGCGCATCCCAAGCGCGCAACAACTGCACCTACTGCTCCGTAGGCTGCGGCACCATTCTATACAGCATGGGCGATGGCGCAAAAAACGCCAAGAAAAAAATCTTCCACATTGAGGGCGACCCAGACCATCCCGTAAGCCGGGGCTCGCTCTGCCCCAAAGGCGCATCGCTGGTGGACTTTGTAAACAGCCCCAACCGCGTGCAATACCCCGAAGTGCGCGAGCCGAACACCAACGAATGGAAACGCATCTCGTGGGACGAAGCGCTCGACCGCATCGCACGGCTGGTTAAGGACGAGCGCGATGCCTCGTTCCAAGAGAAAAACGCGGCGGGCGTAACCGTAAACCGCACCGAAACCATCGGTTTTCTGGCGGCTTCCGCGTCGTCCAACGAAACGGGGATTCTGACCGTGAAATTCGTCCGCTCGCTCGGCATCGTTGCACTGGATACACAGGCGCGCGTGTGCCACGGGCCGACTGTGGCGGGGCTGGCGCCCAGCTTCGGACGCGGTGCGATGACCAACACCTTTGTGGATATCCAAAACGCCGACTTCATCATGGTGATGGGCGGCAACGCGGCCGAAGCACACCCCGTGGGTTTCAAATGGGTGATTGAGGCAAAAAAACGCAAAGGAACGAAACTCTATGTCGTAGACCCGCGTTTCAACCGTACCGCCGCCGTATCCGATTTTTACGCGCCCATTCGCGCAGGTTCGGACATCGCCTTTTTGGGCGCGCTAATCAACTGGCTGATTGAGAACGATAAAATCCAGTGGGAATACGTCAAAAACTACACCAACGCCGCGTTCATCGTCCGCAGCGACTACGACTTTAACGATGGTCTGTTCTCCGGCGCGGTAGGGCAGCCTGAAAGCAACCGGCACGGCAGTTTCTACGACACCGAGAGCTGGCATTACGAGCTGGACGAGCAGGGATACGCCAAAACCGACCCCACGCTCCAAGACCCGCGCTGCGTGTTCCAACTGCTGAAAAAACACTATTCGCGCTATACGTTGGACATGATGAACACCATCTGCGGCACGTCCAAAGAAGATTTCCTGAAAGTGGCCGAAGCATGGGGCGAAATGTCCGCCCCCAATAAAGCGGGCACGATTCTCTACGCACTGGGCTGGACACAGCACACCAGCGGCGCACAAATCATCCGCACCATGGCGATGGTTCAGCTTCTGCTGGGCAACATGGGTATGCCAGGCGGCGGCATCAACGCGCTGCGCGGACACTCCAACATCCAAGGGCTGACCGATTTGGGTCTGCTGACGACCGCGCTGCCGGGCTACATCCCGCTGCCGAACGAGAAAAAACACCCCACCTTCCAAGACTATCTGGACAAAAACACCCCCAAAGCACTGCGCCCCAACCAGTTGAACTACTGGAAAAACACCCCCGCGTTTATGGTGAGCCTGCTCAAATGGATGTACGGCGACAACGCCACCGCCGAAAACGATTGGGCTTACGACTGGATGCCGAAGTACGAAAAAATGTACGACATCATGCAGATAACCGAGGACATATATCAGGGCAAAATGAAAGGGCTGCTGGTGCAGGGCTTCAACCTGCAAGGCTCGTTCCCCGATGCCCACCGCGTAACCGAAGCGTTGTCCAAACTCAAATTCATGGTGGTGATGGATCCGCTGAAAACCGAAACCGCATCATTTTGGGAAAACAAAGACCCCGCCTTCCCCACCGACCCCGCCAAAATCGGCACAACCGTTTTCAGGCTGCCCACACCGTGTTTTGCCGAAGAAGAAGGCTCGATTACCAACTCATCGCGCTGGCTGCAATGGCACCACCCCGGTGCAGACCCCTACGGCGAATCGCTGCCCGATTTGGACATTTTGGGCGAGCTGCACCTGCGCCTCAAAGCCCTGTATGAAAAAGAAGGCGGCAAGTTTCCCGACCCCGTTACCAAAGTATCGTGGAAATACAAAAAACCCGGTGCGCCCAGCCCTTCCGAAATGGCCAAGGAATCCAACGGCTACGCGCTGGCGGATTTGAAGGACGCAAACGGCAACATCATCCGCAAAAAAGGCGAGCTTTTGGACGGCTTCTCCCAACTGCGCGACGACGGCACGACCGAGTGCGCCAACTGGGTATTCTCCGGTTCGTGGACGCAGGCAGGCAACATGATGGACAGGCGCGACAACACCGACAGCGGTTTGGGCAACACCCCGAACTGGGCGTTCTCGTGGCCGGCCAACCGCCGCATCCTCTACAACCGCGCCTCCTGCGACCCGAGCGGCAAACCGTGGGACGCAAACCGCACGCTGATTTACTGGAACGGCGAAAAATGGACGGGCGCGGATGTGCCGGACTACAAAGCGGACGAACCGCCCGAAAACGGCATGAACCCGTTTATCATGACCGAAGAAGGCGTATCGCGCCTGTTCTCGCAGCGCAAAACCGTGGACGGCCCCTTCCCCGAACACTACGAGCCTTTGGAATCGCCCATCGGCACCAACCCGCTGCACCCCAAAGTCGTGCGTTCACCCGCGCTGCGCCTGTTCGACAGTGTGAAAGACCGTGTCGGCACGCACGAAGAATTTCCTTATGTAGCCACCACCTACCGCCTGACCGAACACTTCCAGTTCTGGACGAAGTCCGTGAAACTGCTGATGATCGGGCAGCCTGAACAGTTCTGCGAAATCAGCGAAGAACTGGCCAAAGAAAAAGGCATCCAAAAGGGCGACTGGGTGAAAATCAGCAGCAAACGCGCATGGATTAAGGTGCGCGCCGTGGTAACCAAACGCGTGAAACCGCTGACTATCAATGGAAAAACCGTACACCAAATCGGCATTCCGCTGCACGGCGGCTGGGAAAACGTGTCAGGCCGACAGCAGTATCTGGTGAACTCGCTGACCCCGTTTGTCGGCGACTGCAACACCGAAACGCCCGAATACAAAGCCTTCTTGGTTAATATAGAAAAAGCATAAGGAACAGGAACATGGCACTGCAATCATTGGACATCAAACGCCGTTCCGCCACGGCAGACGTTACCCCGCCCCCCGGGGTGCGCAAACCCATAGAAATCGCCAAGCTGATTGACGTAACCACCTGCATCGGCTGCAAAGCCTGCCAAATGGCGTGTTCCGAGTGGAACGACATCCGCGACGAAATCGGCATCAACCACGGTGTGTACGACAACCCGATTGATTTAACGTCAAAATCTTGGACGGTGATGCGCTTTGCCGAGCACGAAGAAAACGGCAAGCTAGAATGGCTGATCCGCAAAGACGGCTGTATGCACTGCGCCGACCCCGGCTGCCTGAAAGCCTGCCCATCGCCTGGCGCGATTATTCAATACGAGAACGGCATTGTGGATTTTCATCAAGAAAACTGCATTGGCTGCGGCTATTGCATTGCAGGCTGCCCGTTCAACATTCCGCGCATGGATAAAAAGGAAAACAAGGTTTACAAATGCACCTTGTGTTCCGACCGCGTGGCGGTGGGGCAAGAGCCCGCTTGCGTGAAAACCTGCCCCACAGGCGCGATTCAGTTTGGTAGCAAGGAAGACATGAAACTGCTGGCTGCCGAGCGCATCAAAGATTTGAACCATCGCGGCTACAAAAATGCGGGGCTATACGACCCGCAAGGCGTGGGTGGCACGCATGTGATGTATGTGTTGCACCATGCCGACCGCCCTACCTTGTATAAAGGGCTGCCTGAAAACCCGCACATCAGCGCAACGGTGAAACTGTGGAAAGGCTTGCTCAAACCATTGGCAACCTTCGGTATCGCCGCCGCCGTAGCAACGGGCTGGCTGCACTACATCACCGTTGGGCCGAACAAAGCCGAAGAAGAAGCCCCCGAAGTTATCGGCAAAGAGGGCGACATCTTGCAACGTGAGGAGGACGCATAATGAAAAAAGAACGCTTAATCCAGCGCTACAAACGCGCCGAACGCTTTAACCACTGGGTGGTGGCGGGCTGTTTCGTGTTGCTCGCCATTTCGGGCTTGGCGTTTTTCTACCCCGCGTTTTTCTGGCTCACGGGCGTTTTCGGCACGCCGCAGCTGGCGCGCATGGTGCATCCGATTATCGGCGTGGTGATGTTTCTGGGCTTTTTCCGCCAATTTTTGCGCTACTGGCGGCACAACTTCATCAACAAGGAAGACATCAAATGGATGATGGCGGTGCCGCAAGTGCTCAACGGGCATGAAGTGGGCGATGTGGGCAAATACAACGGCGGGCAAAAGGGGATGTTTTGGCTGATGACCGGCTGCATGCTGGTGCTCGGCGTTACCGGCATCATCGCTTGGCGGCAGTATTTTTCGGGCTATTTTGCCATCAACACCGTGCGCCTTGCCCTGCTGCTGCACGCATGGGCGGCGACCATTCTGATTGCGGGCATTATTGTGCACGTTTACGCCGCCATTTGGATACGCGGCACGGTTCGCGCCATGACCGAAGGCGTGGTTACGCAAACTTGGGCGAAAAAACACCACCCCAAATGGTATCGTGAAGTGATGGCCAGCGCGCATGAAACGCCGAGCGGCGACAACACAGGCTCAGGCGGCAACGCGACCGATAAGATGCAGCCTGAAAACGCGAACGAGCTGCCTGCCGCGCCTGCGGCAGGGGAACAGCCGCAAGCGTGATGCAAGCCTGTTTGCGCCCATCGTGCGGCACAAAAGGCAGCCTGAAAACTGGTTTATGCAGGTTTCAGGCTGCCTTTGTTTGGTAGAATGGAAAGGGCTGTTTGGCTGGGAGATGGCGTTTCAGGCTGCCTAATCAATCGGCGTAATGTGCGGCTTTGCCATACACGGTCTGGCAAGGTTCAAAACATTACGGGTTGGCACAATCTCGGCGAGCCTTGGATAAGCCATCACTTGCCTTTTCAGGCTGCCTTTTGCGCACATCATCCAAGGCAGCCTGAAAATATAAACAACACAAGCAGGGTGTATGGCTTTGCCACGCACGCCGTCTCCCATACAACAGCTCTTTTCAGGCTGCCTAATCATCACAACTGTTTAATGCTGCCGCCCTCTCCCCTACGTCCAGCCGAACGCAGCATCTTTTTTTCGGGAAAAAGCGTGCGCTTGTTCGACGACGCGCATAGCGCGGCTAGTTCGCACGCGCCGAAAAAAGGATGCGGAGTGAGGGAAGTCTGCGCAGCAGACCTGCACGTCGGGGTCGCCTTTCTTTTGCTTCCTTTTCTTTGGCAAAGCAAAGAAAAGGAAGTGCCCCGTCGGCACGAGACGCATGGTTAAAGCTACGCTCAAAGCCAACCATAAAGCAGCAACCTTTTTCAGGCTGCCTATCCACAGCTATTCTGTAAACAAATATAGGCAGCCTGAAAACCAAAACACGCAAAACAAATTCCCACAAAGCCCAAACAACAACCACCCACCCTATCAATCCCCCTTTTTCAGGCTGCCCCCATGCCCACCACTCCCACCCCCATCCAAACCCGCCCCATCACCCGCTATCAGCAAGGCAGCCTCAACGCCGCCCAAGACACCCTCGCGCAAGAAGCCCCCATCGCCCTGGTGTACAACGGCATCTCCCACGCCGTCATCATGGCAACGCCGCAAGACATTTCCCAGCTCGCGCTCGGGTTCAGCATCAGCGAACACATCCTGCAACGCCCCAGCCAGCT
>CAUQDE010000070.1:0-7572 GCA_963516425.1 uncultured Kingella sp. | reverse complement strand
TACGACCTTCGGGTTATGAGCCCGACGAGCTACCATGCTGCTCCACCCCGCGTCATAAAAAAGCGAACTATACGCTATGCCGTTTTATCTGTCAAACTCTTTACGTTTCTTTTCAGGCAGCCTGAAAACGGTTTAACGAATAATGCCACGTTGTGATGTTGCGACAAATTCATGCAAAATTTGTAGCTCCGAATGATTTTTTGCCATTTCTGCAATTTTTGCTTTTGCTTCATCTAAGCTTAAATCTTGCATATAAAGAACCTTATAGGCTTGTTTTACCAACGCAATTTGTTCCGCTGAAAAGCCATTACGTCGCATGCCTTCGCTGTTTAAACCTGCGGGCTCTGCGCGATACCCTGCTGCCATAAAATAGGGTGGCACATCTTTATGCACACCTGCGGCAAACGCTGTCATGGCATATGCTCCAATACGGCAAAATTGAAACACCAAAGTATAACCGCCCAACACCACATAATCGCCAATGGTTACATGCCCTGCAAGCGATGCATTATTGGCAAAAATAGTATGATTTCCCACAACACAATCGTGCGCTAAATGGCAATACGCCATAATCCAATTATCATCGCCAATCCGCGTTTCGCCGATGCCTGTAACCGTGCCAGTGTTAAATGTTGTGAATTCACGAATGGTGTTGCCATTACCAATAATGAGTTTAGTGGGTTCATCGCGATATTTTTTATCCTGCGGCTGCGCACCCAAACTGGCAAATTGGAAAATTTTATTATTTTGCCCAATCGTGGTATGTCCTTCAATCACAGTATGCGCACCAATCTCTGTTCCTGCACCAATTTGCACATTTGCACCAATAACGGAATAAGCGCCCACTTTCACACTGCTGTCCAATTCGGCTTTGGAATCAATAATGGCTGTTTTATGGATTAAAGACATAGTATTCTTTCTATCTTTTTCAGGCTGCCAAAATGGATTAGGCAGCCTGAAAACTGATACCAATCCAGAAAAATAAGCTGATAAGGGGCGTGTCATGACAATACGCTTAGCGCAACAAGGCGAACCAACGCCATTAACCTTCTTATAGCTTGGTATTATTTTTCCACTTTGCGTTTAGCACACATAATTTCCGCCTCAACCGCCAACTCGCCATTCACTTTTGCAACAGCTTTAAACTTGCCGATACCCCGCTTGCTTTGCAGCAGCTCAATCTCAAAAACAAGCTGATCAGCAGGAATAACTTGGCGTTTGAATCGTGCATTATCAATCCCCGCAAAGAAATAAATCTCATCAGGATTGCGCCCGCCTTCGGTCAAAATAGCCAATGCGCCACATGCTTGTGCCATCGCTTCAATAATCAACACACCGGGCATAACAGGATATTCAGGAAAATGCCCCACAAACTGCGGCTCATTCATGGTTACGTTTTTAATTGCCGTAAGCGATTTTCCGCTTTCAAACGCTGTGATACGGTCAATCAGCATGAATGGAAAACGGTGAGGAATCAGTTTTTGAATATCTTTTGCTTCTATTGGTAGAGAAATGTTCACTTTGTTTTTTCTTTTGCAAATAATTAAAACCAATCTATGTTTCATGTGAAACACAGACACGAGACTAACGATTTTTCAATGCTTCGGTTAATTGCGGCACAACTTCAAACAAATCGCCCACAATACCAAAATCTGCCACATTGAAAATTTGGGCATCAGGATCTTTGTTAATGGCAACCACAACTTTGCTGTCCTGCATCCCCGCAACGTGCTGAATCGCGCCTGAAATACCAATCGCAAAATACAATTCAGGCGCAACAATTTTACCCGTTTGCCCCACTTGATAATCATTTGGCACATATTCAGCATCCACCGCCGCGCGTGATGCACCAATCGCTGCGCCTAATACATCGGCTAATGGTGTTAAAACAGCATCAAACTGCTCCGCACTCCCTAATGCGCGACCTCCCGCCACAATTACTTTTGCTTGTGTTAATTCCGGGCGGTCGGATTGTGTTAATTCGCGCGACACAAATCGACTCAGCTGCTGCGCCGGCGTAGCTGCCACATTTTCAATTTCTGCCGCTTGCTTGCCGTATGTTGCCGCATCAAATGCACTGGCGCGAATGGTCAGCACCAGTTTTTCTTCATTGCTGGATACGGTGGTGAGCACATTGCCTGCGTAAGTAGGGCGGATAAAGGTTTGTTTATCCACAATCTCAGTTAAATCCGAAATTTGCGAACAATCCAACATCGCCGCCACGCGCGGCATAATATTTTTACCAAACGCGCTAGCCGTGGCAACAAAATATTGATACGGCGCAGCCAGCGAAACAACAAGCGGCGCAATTTCTTCTGCCAACGGCTCGACAAAATGCGTGGCTTCGGCGTGCAGCACTTTGTTCACACCGCTAATTTTACTGGCTTGCTCGGCCACTTTCAGGCTGCCTGAACCTGCTACCAGCGCATGAACTTCGCCTAATTTTTGCGCAGCGCAGACAGCGTGTAACGTGGCCGGATTGACTTGCTTGCCATCATGTTCTACTAATACCAAAACGGTCATTTTCTTTCCCTTTTTTAAATTGCTTTGGCAGCCGCCAGTTTTTCAACCAATTCAGCCACGCTTGCCACTTTCACACCCGCTTGACGCGCTTTGGGTTCAGCATAGTGTTTCACGTGCAACCGCGGTTCAA
The DNA here is from genome assembly GCA_963516425.1 of uncultured Kingella sp. GTDB lineage: Bacteria > Pseudomonadota > Gammaproteobacteria > Burkholderiales > Neisseriaceae > Kingella_B. The sequence continues at coordinate 4,919 of CAUQDE010000070.1, read as the reverse complement.
TGTTTACAGCTAATTCTTCAACCGATTGCTTTTCAATTGTTTTTTTCTTCGCTTGCATCAGCGCAGGCAGCTTCACAAAACGCGGCTCGTTCAAACGTAAATCTGCGCTAATCACAGCCGGCAATTTCAACGCAACCGTTTCCACACCGCCATCAATATCGCGCGTAACCACCGCCTCGTCGGCAGACAATGCCACTTTGCTGGCAAACGTGCCTTGCGGCGCGTTCATCAATGCCGCCAGCATTTGCGCCGTTTGGTTGGCATCGTCGTCAATGGCTTGTTTACCCAGTAAAACAAGGCTAGGCTGCTCTTTATCTACGATTTTTTTCAATAATTTAGCCACGGCCAACGGTTCAAGCGACGCATCGGTTTCCACATGAATGGCACGGTCGGCACCCATTGCCAAAGCAGTTCGCAGCGTGTCTTCACATTTTTTTTCGCCCAGCGATACGGCGACCACTTCGTTGATTTTGCCTGCTTCTTTCAAACACACTGCTTCTTCTACCGCAATTTCGTCAAACGGATTCATCGACATTTTCACATTGCCGATATCCACGCCCGAGCCATCTGCATTCACGCGCACTTTCACATTGAAATCAACCACGCGCTTTACCGCCACCAATGCTTTCATGAGAATTCCTTAATACCGTTATTTTCAGGCTGCCTGAAACCAATAAAGAGCGGTATTTTATCGGAAAAGCACATTTTTGAACACGTTTTAACATAGCCGTTGTTTTATTATCCACAGATTGAGGCAGCCTGAAAACGACAGCCTGTTTGTTTTCCAAATTTATCCACATAATGTTGCTGTTTACGAAATTTTATCCACTGCTATTTACACCCTATCCTTGTTTTCAGACTGCCTTTTCCAAAGCCATAAATACAATCCAACATTTTGAAATTATTTTATTTTTAAACTTATCAACAAACAGGCTGCGTATTCTTTATCCTAATAATCAGTTTATATTTTAAATTTTGGATTTAAATACTATTACTGGCAACGCAGGTTTCTTGCATTGTCTATCCCATGCCAATGGAGTAAAGTTACAGCTTTCTCAACTCGCAAGGAATAGCTATGAAAGGCGATATTGGTGTAATCGGTTTGGCGGTAATGGGTCAGAATTTGATTTTGAACATGAACGACAAAGGCTTTAAAGTGGTGGCGTTCAACCGAACCGTTTCCAAAGTGGACGAATTTTTAAATGGTGCTGCAAAAGGCACCAATATTATTGGCGCGCATTCTTTGCAAGAGCTTGTGGATAAATTGGAAAAACCGCGAAAAATCATGCTGATGGTGCGTGCAGGCAGCGCGGTGGACGAATTCATTGCGCAAATTGTGCCTTATCTGGAACAAGGCGACATCATTATCGATGGCGGCAACGCCAACTATCCCGACACCAACCGCCGCACGGTTGAGCTGGCTGCCAAAGGCATCCGCTTTATTGGCGCAGGCGTTTCAGGCGGGGAAGAAGGGGCGCGGCATGGGCCGTCCATTATGCCGGGAGGTAATCCTGAAGCGTGGCAATACGTTCAACCGATTTTGCAAGGCATTGCGGCGAAAACGCCCAATGGCGAGCCTTGCTGCGATTGGGTGGGCGACAATGGCGCGGGGCATTTCGTGAAAATGGTGCATAACGGCATCGAATACGGCGACATGCAGCTGATTTGCGAAGCCTATCAGTTTATGAAAGACGGCTTGGGCATGACGTATGACGAAATGCACGAAACGTTTAAATCTTGGAAAAACACCGAGTTAAATTCTTATTTGGTGGACATCACCACCGATATTCTTGCCTACAAAGATGCAGACGGCACGCCGCTGGTGGAGAAAATCTTGGACACCGCCGGGCAAAAAGGCACAGGCAAGTGGACGGGCATCAACGCTTTGGACATGGGTATTCCGCTCACGCTGATTACCGAATCGGTGTTTGCGCGTTGTGTTTCGGCGTTGAAAGAACAGCGCGTTTCCGCCGCCGGCTTGTTCCCCCGCAGCATTGCGCCTGTTTCAGGCAGCCGCGAAGAATGGCTGGAAGCGCTGCGTTTGTCGTTGCTCGCATCCAAAATTATTTCGTATGCCCAAGGCTTTATGCTGATGCGCGAAGCCAGCAACACGTTTAATTGGAAATTGAATTACGGAAAAACCGCGCTGTTGTGGCGCGAAGGCTGCATCATCCGCAGCGTTTTCTTGGGCAACATCCGCGATGCGTTTGAAGCCAACCCCGATTTAGCCTTCTTGGGCGCAGACCCGTATTTCCAAAAAATCCTGCTCAACGCCTTGCCCGCATGGCGCAAAACCGTTGCCAAAGCGATTGAAATCGGCATTCCCATGCCTTGCATGGCGGCGGCGATTACCTTCCTAGACGGCTACACTTCCGCGCGCTTGCCGGCCAATCTGCTGCAAGCCCAGCGCGATTACTTCGGCGCGCACACCTACGAGCGCACCGACAAACCGCGCGGCGAGTTTTTCCACACCAATTGGACGGGCACAGGCGGCAACACCGCTTCCAGCACCTACGAAGTGTAACCAAATTATCCACATATGTTTTCAGGCTGCCTATCTGTCAGAGGCAGCCTGAAAACCATCCACAGGAGTAAACAACATGGGTTGGTTTTCCCGCAAAGAAGAAGCCTTTTTCCTCGCCACGGTAACGCCCGGCGATATTCAGCTAGACGCTTATTTGGGCATTGTGAACGGTGAAGCGATTATCGGCGCAAACATTTTCCGCGATATGTTCGCTTCCATCCGCGATGTGGTGGGCGGGCGCGCCGGCGGTTATGAACGTGCTTTGGCCGGCGCGCGCGAAGCGGCGTTGGCGGATATGAAGCAGGCCGCGAAGGAGCTGGGCGCAAACGGCATCATCGGCATTGATTTTGACTACGAAGTGTTGGGCGAAACCAATGGCATGATGATGGTAACCGTGAGCGGTACGGCGGTTAAAGTGGCGGTTTAATGGTTGAGGCAGCCTGAAACTCATTTTCAGGCTGCCTTTTAGCTGTGTATAACTTTGTTGATAAAACATCATCTCTATGTTTTAAATAATAATAATCAGGGATAACTTGATGTGTAAAAGGCAGCCTGAAACGGTGAATAACCCATTTCAGGCTGCCTTTTGCAACCACAGCAAACTAATTTGCGCCCAGCGTTTCAATCCCCGAAAACGCGCGTGGCAGCGTATCATCATCGGGAAATTCTACCCACTCAAACGCCGTTTCATCCGCCAACACCTTGCGCAGCAGCACATTGTTAATCGCGTGTCCCGATTTATAACCCTCAAACGCGCCGATAATCGGATGCCCAACGATATACAAATCGCCAATCGCATCCAAAATTTTGTGGCGCACAAATTCATCGGGATAGCGCAGGCCTTCGGGATTGAGTACATCCGTGTCGTCAATCACAATCGCGTTGGACAAATTGCCGCCCAAGCCCAAATTGTGTGCGCGCATCAGCTCCACTTCTTGCATAAAACCAAACGTCCGCGCCCGCGCAATCTCTTCCACATAAGACTTTCCTGCAAAATCAATCTCAAATGTGGGCGACGAGCGGTTGAACACAGGATGGTCAAATTCAATCGTGAGCCGCACTTTAAAGCCGTTATACGGGGTAAATTTCACCGCTTTATTCGGCTCTTCCAGCGCAACTTCTTTTAATATCCGCAAAAAGCGTTTTTCCGCCTGCTGCTCTACCACACCCGCATCTTGCAACAAAAAGATGAACGGCAAACTGCTGCCGTCCATAATCGGGATTTCGGGCGCATTCAGCTCCACCAAAATGTTATCCACACCATACGCGGCAAACGCTGACATAATGTGTTCAATCGTGCCGACGCGAATGCCGTTTTCGGTAACGATGGTGGACGACAAGCGCGTGTCGTTAATCAAATACGGCGTAAGCGGCACAATTTCGCCCTGCTCGCCCGATAAATCGCTGCGGCGAAACTGAATGCCCGTGTTTTCAGCGGCAGGATGCAAGGTAAGCGATACGCGCTCGCCCGAATGCAAGCCTACGCCTGTGGCGGTGATGGATTTGGCTAGGGTACGTTGTTTCATGCGGTTGTCCTAAAATGCTTTCTAAAAATAAATTTCAGGCTGCATCATAAACCATTTTAGGCAGCCTGAAAGTAGGGTTAAGGCAATAAAAAAGCGTGATAAAGCCAATTTATCCACAACACGCCGTTTTCCGCCGATTTTTATCCACAATTGTCCCAACCAATTCGCCGCAGCAGCACACATATTTTTGTTTTCCACATTTTGCTAAAAAATCATTTATTTAACCGGCTTATCCACAAAACGCATCGCCTTTCATAAACAATCATCTTTTTATTTTTTAACCTTTTGTTTTTTATTTAAATCATAAAACGGCAAGGCAAAAGCCAAAGCCTTTTGCTTTCAGGCGTAAAAAATGGTAAAAAGCAGTGTTTTTTCAACGCATAGAAGGAATGTAAAAATGGCAGTTAAAGTGGCAATTAACGGTTTCGGACGCATCGGACGCTTAGCTTTGCGCCAAATCTTAAAAACAGACGGCATTGAAGTGGTTGCCGTAAACGATTTAACGCCTGCTGATATGCTGGTTCATTTGTTTAAATACGATACGACGCAAGGGCGCTTCAATGGCACGATTAAGCAAAAAGACGAAGCGTTTATCGTAAACGGCAAAGAAATCAAAGTGTTTGCGAAACCCAATCCTGAAGAGCTGCCTTGGAAAGCATTGGGCGTGGACGTGGTTTTGGAATGCACGGGCTTTTTTACCAGCAAAGACAAAGCCGAAGCGCATATTCGCGCAGGCGCGCGCAAAGTGGTGATTTCCGCGCCTGCCGGCAACGATATGAAAACCGTGGTGTTTAATGTGAACCACCATGTGTTGGACGGCAGCGAAACGGTGATTTCCGCCGCTTCTTGCACCACCAACTGCCTTGCGC
>CAUQDE010000069.1:0-7692 GCA_963516425.1 uncultured Kingella sp. | reverse complement strand
AAAAATTATTCTGGCGCACGGGCGCTGTTACGAGCGCGACGCCGTCGCCGAATTGAAACGCGCGTTCCGTTGGCTGGACTAGGCGGCAGAGGCAGCCTGAAACCCCGCGCAGCACGTTTCGGCGCAGCCCAAACGGCACAACCCGTTTTCAGGCTGCCCCGTCTCCACTCCTTTCTTTTCATTGCGAGCCATCACCATGCAACCCACCATCCTCCCCGCCCAAATCCCCGCCCCCGTCGCCGCCACGCTGCGCCAACTCGGCGCGGTTATCAATCCGCTTGCCACCGAGCCGCTGTACGCCCCGCTGCACCCGCGCGAGCCCTACGATAACGCCACCGTTGCCCGCGACCAAGCCTTCGGCAGCCATCCGCTGCAACGCCTGGACGTTTTCGCCCCCGCGCCGCCCGCCGCCGCACCGCGCCCCATCCTGCTGTTTGTGCACGGCGGCGGCTTTGTGCGTGGCGACAAGCGCGGCGCAGGCAGCCCGTTTTACGACAACATCATGCTGTGGGCGGCAGGCAGCGGGCTGCTCGGCATCAACATCAATTACCGCCTGGCCCCCGAGCACCCCTGGCCCGCCGCGCAGCAAGACATCGCCGCCGCCCTGCTGTGGGCGCAGAGCCACGCCGCAGAATATGGCGGCGACCCGCAGCGCATCATCCTGTGCGGGCATTCCGCCGGCGCGGCGCACATCGCCCAATACCTTGCCCACCCCACGCTGCGGCTGGGCAGCGACGGCGTGCGCGGTGCAATACTGGTGTCCGGCATTTACGACACCGTCGCGTTTGGCGACAGCCCCGCCCGCCAAGCCTACTTCGGCAGCGACCGCGCCCAAATCGCCGCCCGCTCCGCCCAAGCAGGGTTGCTGCAATGCGGCGTGCCGCTGCTGATTGCCGCCGCCGAGCTGGACCCGCCCGAGTTCCGCCAACAAGCCGAGCGGCTCGGCGTGCCGCACTATCTGCTGGCTGGTCACAGCCATATTTCGGAAATCTTGGCTGTCAATACGGGCGACACCACCTTGTCCGGCCTGATGCAGGCGTTTGCCGCCCAACACGCTTGACCGCGCCAGACGTTTTTCAGGCTGCCTGAAAACAGAGATTGCCAACACCCAAGCATCGGAAAGGACAACCATGAACCCCAACCTCGCCCCCTTGCTCCGCCCCGACCTCAACCCCGCCTACCTCGGCGAAGAAAACGGCATCCTGCGCTATCTCAACCCCGCCGATTTGGCCGGTGACAATGGCAAATACAACCGTCTCTACGACCGCCTCGCCCCGCTGTACAACCTCGGCGAATGGCTCGCGCGGCTCAAATACGGCGGCGGCATCGCCAAAATGCGCCGCGAAATGATGCGCCTGCTTGACTGGCAAGACGGCGCAAGCGTGCTGTATGTCTCCGTCGGCACGGGCACCGATTTCCGCTATTTCCCCGATACGGTAAACGCAGGCAGCCTGAAAATCGTCGGCGCAGATTTGTCGCTCGGCATGTTGCGCCGCGCGCAGAAAAACTGGCAGCGGCGGCTCAATCTCTCGCTCGTGCACTGCGCCGCCGAAGATTTGCCCTTTGCCGACAACAGCTTTGACATCGTGTTTCATGTGGGCGGCATCAATTTCTTTTCCGACAAACCCCGCGCCCTCGCCGAAATGCTGCGCGTCGCCAAGCCGCGCACCAAGCTGATGGTCGCCGACGAAACGCAGGATTTGGTGGAGCAGCAATACCAAAAAAGCGCATTCACCCAAGCCGCCTATCAGAACGCGCGGGTGGACGTTTCCGCCATAGAAAACGCCCTGCCCGCCAACGCCGCCGAACGGCAGACGCATATCTTGTGGGACGGACGGTTTTACGCGCTGACGTTTGTGAAGGCAGGCTGAAACCTTTGTAAAACCAAGTAGGTCGGGCATTGATGCCCGACGTTTTTAGTTGTGCTGTATGCAGATAAATAGCCAGAATTTGTCGGGCATCAATGCCTGACCTACACACTGAACCCGCGCCAGCCAAGGCAGCCTGCCTAGCGAAGCTAAAACGCTTGCGCGTAAAAAAACGCCGCTGTGATTATTTTGCAGCGGCGTTTGGCATTTAGCATTTGCGCTTTGCAACAGCGCGGAAATGCGTTTGATTGGATTGCCATTTTGGATTTTCAGGCTGCCAAAACCACATACCGTCCCGCCCATTCCGCCGCCAATACGCCGTCCGAAAAACCGCTCACCGCCAAATTGATTTTGCCCTTGCCGCGCCGTGCCAGCATTTCGCGGCAGTGCGCCCATTCGGCAGCATCAGGGCTGCGGACGGACAGCAGCAAATCGCCGTGCGCGGGCGCGGTGTAGCGGATTTCGCTGCTTTGGATGACGATGTTGCCCGCTGCTTCGGGACAGTTCAGATGCACCAGCGCCCAGCCGCACACGGTCGCGCCCAGCGCGGTGCTGCCGCCGAACACGGTGTTTTTGTGGTTGCGGTTGGGCGCGTGCGGCATCAAAAGCGCCACGCCGTCTGCGCCGCAGGAAACGACGCGGATGTGCAGCGCTGCAGTGGCGGGGATGCAGCGGTGGAGGAAGTCTTGCAGTTGTTGCGCGGTCATGGGGTGTCCTTGTTTGACGGGGTTTGAGGCAGCCTGAAAAGGGAAAATGAAAAATCTGCCTGAACCAGTATTCAGGCGGCGGTTTTATTTCCCCGCAAACTCGGGCAGATTCGCCGCAATCAGCTTGGGCGCGAACTCGCGGATGTCGTATTGCGCGTGGTTCGGGTAATAACAGTCTTCTGCCAAAATCGTTTGCAGGGCTTCGCGGCTTTCGGCTTGGGCGAAAATTATGCCCTGATGCGCTTGGGTATCGGTAAACGGCGCGGTGAGCAGAAAGGTGCCTGCGGCAAAGTGTTTTTTGAACCACTCGGCGTGTTGGGGGAACAGGGTTTCGTGTTGTTCGGCGGATAGGTTGGGCTTGACGGTGATGGTGATGAGATACATTTTTCGGTTTCCTATAAATGGGTTGGGCGGAGCGGCAGCCTGAAAACGCATTTTCTGTTTCAGGCTGCCTTTGCCTGTTTGGGCAGCCTGAAAACGGCTTATGCCGCCAATTCTTTCAGTTTCGCCACCAAACGCGCGCCGTGGTTTTCAGCCAGCTCGCGTTGCGCGTTGATTTTGGCTTCGTCGTCGCGGGCGGAGTAGCTCACGCCGTTGGTGTACACCGCGCCCTGGTAATCCAGATTGCACAGCGCGGCGGTGGTGGCAAACTGCGGCAGGTAGTCTTCCACCGTATGCCCGAACGCGCCGTCTTTCTGATACACCGCTGCAGGCGCGCCGGTGGTGAACGAAAGCAGCAGCTTTTTGCCGTCCAAGCGCCCTTTGCTGCCGTGCGAAAAGCCGTGCAGGAACACTTTGTCCAGCCACAGTTTCATCAGCCCGGGCAGGGCATACCATGAAAACGGAAATTGGAACACGATGATGTCGGCTGCGAGTAGGGCGGATTGTTCGGCCTCGATGTCAAATTGGTAATCGGGATACAGCGCGTCCAAGCGGCGGATTTCGGCTTCGGGCAGCTCGCGGGCAACGTGCGCCAGAATGGCGGCGTTGGCAACGGAGGCGGATAAATCGGGGTGTCCTGAAATGATGAGGATGCGGGACATTTTGGGCTCCTTGGGTTGGGGTGAACAGATGGGCGGATGATACGGGGAAACGGGCGCGGGATAAATGGGCGGCGGGTTGAACGAGTGTTGATTGGGCGTTGAGAAAGGCAGCCTGAAAAGCAATAACGGTTTTCAGGCTGCCTTTGCAAAATCCTCAAACAACGTTGGCTGTACTTCGTTTGATATGGGTGATGGGATTGCCCTTTCGCTTTATCGCGGCGGGCGACTTACTTTCTTTGCTTCGCCAAAGATAAGAACCTGCATTCGCCATCTGCACGATGGGGAGAGGGCAGCAGTATATCAACCAGCCGTGAAGCATTAGGCAGCCTGAAAGCGGGATTTTGTTTTTCAGGCTGCCTTTGCTTTGGATTTAAATGCTGATATGGCTGTTGCGCGGTTTGAGACAGCCTGAAAACGAGTTCGCGGGCTTCTGCGCAGCCAAAACGGGAAAACGGGTTTAGCTTCGCAACGCCGCTACGCTTTTCAGACGGCCTTTTGCGCTTTACCCCGCAAAGGTTTCATCGGCAAAGCGGGTTAAGTTTTGGCGGATTTGCGCGAGGATTTCGGAGGGCGGCGCGTCCCACAGCAGTTGCGCGAGGCGGTCGATGCGGTTGAGAGCGGCAAGGGCGGCGGCGATGTCGGTTCGGCTGTCTACGCGCCCGCTGATTTTGATTGCGCCCAGCACGGTGGCGAGGGTGGCGCGGTCGTGAGCGAGCAGGTAGTGCGCGCCTTCCAAGCCGTCGGTTTCTTGCTCGGCTTGGGCTTTTAAGTCGGCATCGCTTTGACCTGCAACGGGCGGCAGGCAGGGGAAGCCCCATTCGCCTTCAATCACATGGCGGATAAAGTCTTGCAGCACGGGGCGGGCTTTGCGGAAGGCTTCTTGCAGGCTGTACAAGGTGTCTGCGCCGTCGTCGCTGCCGAAGGCGGTTTCTTCGTCGCATTCGTTGCAATAGATGTCTTCGTCGGCGAAGTATTTTCGGAACACGGGGTGGCTGGTGAGCGGGTTGCGCCCGTATTCTTCGTCGTCAAAATAGAGATGGTCGGCGGGCAGCGCGGCGGGGGCGTAGCCTTTTTTCTGCTTGGCGGCGGCGAGTTTGGCGGCTTGTTTTTCGCATGCTTCGGGGCTGTCAAATTCTTTGATTTCGTAACGCCCGTTGGTGCCGTATTTGCCGTAGTTCACGGCGAATTGGTTGGCTAGGGTTTCGATGTGCCAGAATTTGTCGGATTTTGCGTCGGTGTAGCGGAGGGTTTGCTGCATGGGTTGCTCCTTACGGGGATGGAAAAAGGGTTTTCAGGCTGAAACATTTGCAAAACCCCTGAGGCAGCCTGAAATCTATAGTCGTTCCAATTAAGCTTTATACAGCGTTGGCTCGTCTTGTTGTACTACTTGTACTATCTGCGGCTCGCCGCCTTGTATAAGACTGTGTGGAGCGACTATAACAAAAACGCTTAAAGGCAGCCTGAAAACGGGAAAATCCATTTTCAGGCTGCCTTTGACTAATCGGGCAGTTCCAGCAGCAAGCCGTCACGGTAGCCGTTTTGTCCGATTTCGTTCGGGTAGCCCAGCGGGTTGATGATGAGGCGGCAGCCGTCTTGTTCGCCGTCAAAGGCTTGGTGGGTGTGCCCTGCAAGCCAGTAGGCAAAGCCTTTCAGGTCTATATCGTTGATGAAATAGGGGTTGAGCGGCGAGTCGGCATACTGCGGGGCGATGCAGGCGGGGTGCGGCGGGAAGTGGGTGAGCACAATGGTGCGTGGCTGGTGGCGGAAGCGTTCGATAAAGCGCAGTTGTGCTTCGTAGCGGGCGATGTAGTCGGCGGGTTCAATGCGCCGTTCGCGCGGCGGCTCGCCTGCGGCGATGTAGAAAAAATCGGCAATATTGCTGCCTGCCAGCGCGGCGTTTTCGCGGAATTGTTTGGCGGAAACGCGGTGGCGGCGGAAGTTGCTGAACAGCGTGCCGCCGACAAATGTCCAGCCGCCAAATTCGATGATGCGGTTTTCGGTAAGCAGCGGAGCATCGGCGGCGATGAGTTCGCGCGGCAGCTCGTCGATGTTTTCGCCGTAGTAGTCGTGGTTGCCGAGTACGAATAGGCAGGGTTTGCCCGCGCGGTGGCAGACAGCCTGAAAGGCTTGTGCGCCGCTGCGCCCGTTGCCGAAGTCGCCCGCGTGGACGATTAAATCGGCTTCGGGGTGCGGGGTGTCGGAGAGGAGGTGGAGTTTCATGGTTTGGGGGCATCTGCAATGCGGACGGATTTTCAGGCTGCCTTTGCCCTGGGGGGTGCTTTGCTTTATAGTGTGCGTTTCTACACACCGCACAGGAGCATAAAATGAGTTTTATTGGTATGATTATTATCGGTTTTTTTGTCGGTTTGGTGGCGCGTGCCATTTTGCCGGGCAACAATAAAATGGGCTTTTGGCTGACTTCGGGGTTGGGGATACTCGGCTCGGTGGTGGCGGGTTTTCTGGGACAGCAGCTGGGCTGGTACACCATCGGCGAGCCTGCGGGCTTTGTGGCTTCGGTATTTGGTGCGGTGCTGATTATGGCGGTACTTGGCGGCGTGCGCCGTTAGTCTGTTTTTATAGTCGCTCCAATTAAGCCTTATACAGCGTTGGCTCGTCTTGCTGTACTACTTGTACTATCTGCGACTCGCCGCCTTGTATAAGACTTAATTGGAACGACTATATTTTTTAAGGCAGCCTGAAAATGCGGTTTGGCGTTTTTCAGGCTGCTTTTTGCTGCTATTTTTAATTCACTCTGCCTGAAATCATTAAAACATCCCATTTTTCATGATTTCTTGCAACTGCTTGGCAAAAGAATAAAACCGTTTCCGTTTTGCTGGTTTGATTGGGCATGATGTGTTTTCTTTTTTGCGTATCCGACAAAATATTTCAGGCTGCCTTTGGGACAAGGAGAGGCAGCCTGAAAATGGGAAAACGCTGTTTTAGCAAACGTGGTGGGCAACGAGTTGCCCACCCTACGGCTAGCAATGATTTTCAGGCTGCCTCTTTATTCTGCAAACAGCGTTGCACGGCGTTGAACACTTCGCTCACGCTGGGCGGTTGCCCGATACCGCCGAGATTGACTGCCCACGGGCTTTCTTGCACGCCTGTTTTGGCGGGGTTGCTGTCGGTGTAGATGCCGATGGTGGGACGGTTGGTGGCGTTGGCGAGGTGGAGCAAGCCTGTGTCCACGCCGATGATGGCTTGGGCGTGGGCGAGCAGGTGGGCGGCTTGCAGCAGGGTGAGCGGGGGGCAGACTTGGGCGAAGGGGAGCTGGGCGGCGATGGCTTGGGCGCGGGCGCGTTCGCTGTCGTTGCCCCACGGCAGCAGCACGGGCAGGTGGTCGGTTTCGTGCAGTTGGGTGAGCAGGGCGTGCCAGTTTTCGCTTGCCCAGAGTTTGCTGTCGCGGCTGGTGGCGTGTAGGGCAACGTGGTAGCGGGCGGGGAGATTTTTCAGGCTGCCTGCGGCTTCAGCGGGGATGACGATGCCGAAATCGGGCGTGCCTTGGGGGGTGTAGCCGAAGGCTTGGGCGAACAGTTGGCGGTTGCGTTCTACGGCGGGTTGGTCTTTGGCAACAGGGTAGCGGTGTTGGTAGAACAGGGCGGCAAGCGGTTCGCGCGCGCTGTGTTTGTCCGGCCCGTGCACGGGGGCGGCGGCGAATTGGGCGAACAGGGCAGATTTAATCAGCCCTTGGCTGTCTAACACGCGCTCGTATTGCGCGGCTTTGAGCGTGCGTTGTAGGCTGCGGATTTGTTGGCGGGTGGCAGCCTGAAACAGGTGTTTGCGCCAATGTCGCCAGCGCATCTCGTGCACGCGGTGGATAAAGGGGTGCAGGCGGGCGATGTCGGCAAAGGCGGCTTCGCACAGCCAGTCTAGTTGCACGTTGGGGCGGTGGCGGGCGAGGTCGCTGATGGCGGGCAGGGTGTGGATTAGGTCGCCCATGCTGGATAGGCGCACGAGTAGGGTGTTCATGGGGGCGGGTCTCGCGGGCGAAAGGCAGCCTGAAAGTGGGGTAGGGCGTTTTAGCTTCGCTGAAACTCGCTTCACTCGTTTTCAGGCTGCCTCTGGGGGCTAATA
>CAUQDE010000068.1:0-7701 GCA_963516425.1 uncultured Kingella sp. | reverse complement strand
CCGCGCCTTTGCCGCCATCGCCGTGCCCAAAGCCGCGCCCTATGCCCGCGCCCAACTGCTTGCCGCCCGCTTGCTGTATATCGCCTTTTTGCGCAAAGATTTTGGCGTGGTGGAAAATATGAGAATGCGGCTGGACGGCGTGGCAGACATCGGCGTGCAGCAAGTGAGCGCGTTCCAATCGGAATTGGCGGAAATCCAACCCGAGTCGTAAACTGTTTCAGGCTGCCTATATCGCCCAAAGGCAGCCTGCGTAGCGAAGCGGAGTTGCGAAGCTAAAACGTATTCCGCGCCGCAAAGTAGGTCGGGCATTCATGCCCGACAAGTCCCGACAAATGTGAACAATATCAGGCATCCATCCCCAATCGGCAAACTATTACCACGCCCAACAGCTTTCAGGCAGCCTGAAACGGATAACCCCATGCCCAACAACACCCAAACCCGCATCGCCTGCCAGCAAAAACGCATCGCCGCCCTCCGTGCCCGCAAAATCTCTCTGATGAACAACAGCAAATGGGCGCGCCTATTTAACACACTTTGGCACGCCGCAGGCTTGCAATACGCCCAAGCCAAAACCCTAGACAGCAACCAGCTATACGACATAGAACTAGAAATCTACTCCGACCAACATCGCGGCTACACCAGCGACTACATCGCAGGTCCGATTGCCTTGGTGGAAATTGAATATATCATCATACCGCTGCCCGAAACCATCTGCCGCGAAACCCTTGCCACCGCGCTGGCTGCCAGCGGGCAATACGACACCGAATGGCTTGCAGGCAGCCTGAAAATCTACGGATACCGTTAGGAAACCCATGCCCCCGAACCCCTCTTCCCCCAACGCTCCACCCCCGCCCCCTTGCCGCCCGAACTCACCGAATTCCACACCCCCAGCTACCAACACGCCCACACCGCATACAACCTCGCCCACGAAATCCACGGCGATGCCATACTGTTTGACCACGCCCAAGCCGCCCGCAGCAACCGCCAACTTTGGCGCGATTATCCCGAATTGCGCGGGCAATACTGGCAAATCGGCAGCTCAGGGCAGGGCGACTTTTGGTTACTGCGCCGCGACGGCAATATCTGCTGGTACGACCACGATTTAGGCGAAATCACCCCCCGCCGCCATCGTTGATTTCGACATCACATTTGACCAATTTCTAGCCCTATCCGTCTACCTCGCGCAAATAGAACGCACCCTAGACACAAACGAACACTATTTCGCCAACCCCGCACACCGCCAAGCCTTTGCCGACACGCTCAACCGCATCGCCCAAGGCTTGTTTGCGCGTTATCCGTATCGGTATTTTGATTAGCCGATAGGACAGCCTGAAATCCCATTTTTAACCCAACCCGAAAGGAAAACCGATGAAAACCAGCGTAACCTTCCGCTCCAATGCCTTCCCGCCCGTCAAAAACGACACCATCAACGCACCCATGCGCTAGGGTCTGTTGACAATCAGCCTTGCGGCGGTGTTTTTGGCAAAAAATACCCGCCTGCCGTGTCAAAAATGCTCGCAAAGTATCCAACCTTGCTGTGCTTTTTTCCTTGCATTCGGGCATTTTTTACTCAAAAAACCGTCTCGCAAGCCGAATGTCAACAGACCCTAAAAACTCGCCCAATGGCTTGCCGCCGAATTGCCCAAGCACGGTTTGCCCGTAACCGATTGCTATGACGAGGATTGGGGCTGGGAAATTGAATTTGAGCACGTCGGTTTCCCGCTGCGTTTGGGCTGCGGCAATATGGACGAAGAAGCGGGAGCGGGCGAAGCGGCGGCATTCTGCTGCTTTATCACGCCCAGCCGCGCCACGCTGCGCCCGCTCAAACGCCTGTTTCGCGCCGTGGACACCCGCCCCGCGGTGGGCAGGCTCGCCGATGCGCTGGATGCCGTGTTGCGCGCGCATCCGCAAATCAGCGACATTGAATGGCAAGACGAACAGGCAGCCTGAAAGCCCGCCGACCCGTTTTAACTCCGTTGAAGCCTGCGGCTTTCAGGCTGCCGCTCCAACCAGTCATCACCAAGGACCCTTATGGCACGCAACAGCGAATCACTCAACACCTTAATCTCCACCAGCGGCACCATCGCCGGCATGGGCTTGGCAATCGTCGGCATTTTGGCGGCGAAGCAGTCGGTGCAATACAGCGAAATGATTTCGGACGATATGTTTTTGTTTTCCTCCATCGGCTTTTTGCTGGTGGTTATCGGCTATCTGGCGCAAAAACACAGCGAACAGCATTACTACACTACGCCCGCTTGGTGCGGCTGGCGGAATGGCTGTTTTCGCTGTCGCTGCTGGTGGTCGCCGCGGCGCTGGTGCTGCTGTATGCCGAGGCGTAAGCCCAAAGGCAGCCTGAAAACCTATCCGCGAAAAGAAATCCCATGTGGCAAAAACTGCAAACGCTCCCCAACCAACAAACCCACAGAGGCAAAATCGTCTACTGGCACATCCGCGATGGCGCAGTCTGGCACCAACACCGCAAAATCCACCGCGCCGACCCTGCCACGCTAGAAGTCTTCCAAACAGATGGCGGCTCAGGTTTTATCGCCCGCGATAAAAACCACGTTTACCACGCATGGACAACCCTAAAAAACATCGGCCGCGCCAGCTTTGAACACATTGCCGCCTACCTCTGGCGCGACAAAAACCACGTTTACGCCGAACACGAAACCTCCTTGCGCCCCATTGCCGAAGCCGACCCCGCCACATGGCAGTTTGTTGCCGCTGCCCCTGCGTTCTCCCGCGATGCCCGCCATGTTTACTGCTACTGGGACCCGCTTCCCCAAGCCGCCCCCGCAAGCTGGCGGCATCTGCACGACAGCTTTTCCAAAGATCTCCGCCACGTCTATTACGGTACACGCATCATCCCCCGCGAAAACCCCGCCGATTGGAACACGGAACGCGCCCAGACTACCGATGTTATGCGTGTCATGCGGCACATCGCCTAAGCCCAAGCAGACGATACGGCAGCCTGAAAACCGCAGGTTTCAACGAAGTTAAAACCCGTTGCCCCGTTTTCAGGCTGCCTATGCAGGCAATACCCAAGGCAGCCTGAAAATCCAAAAAGGAACCCGCCATGAGCAACACCCATTACGTCTGCTTCCTCTGCCGCACCGCCGTCAAACGCGCAAAATCATGGTGCCGCGGCGACGAAGAACGCGCCCCGCGCTGCCCCCATTGCGGCGGCGCGTGCACCGAATTGGACTACCGCGCCCCCGTTCCGCCCAAAAACAAAGGCAAAGCATGGTCGGCGCTGTTCGCCCGCACCCTAGCTGAGCAACGCCGCCGCAACGGCTACGACCCCGCCGCGCTTGCCGCCCGCAAGCACCAACTGGAACGAGAAGCCGCCGCCCTGTCGGCACAGTTAAACAACGCGAAAAACCCGCCCCATCCCAGCCACGCCAAGCAAATCCGCCGCGAACTGCGCCGCGTGCAAAACGCGCTGGTGTGGTACGGCGTGCGGCCGGATGAGGCAGCCTGAAAACCCGCGCCACGGAGCCTCCCATGTTCAACTTCTTCCGCCGCCCCAAAATGCTCACCTTCGAGCAAATCCGCGCCGAAACCGATCGCCTGCGCGCCCTTATAGGCGCACCCGATAATGTGTGTCCGCTGCTCAGTTCCCTGTTTGGCGACGGCTCGCCCTTTCTCCGCATCGTGGCTGACGGCTATATTTACGCCAACGAAGAGTGCGGTCATGTTTACAACGAAAGAAAAACGCAGGATTTAGACGAACTGCTGTATTGGATAATGAAAGACATCACATTCAGCATGGCGGTGGATTACGAAGTCGCAAACCGCGTCCCCCATGCCGACTTCCGCCGTCTGCTGTTCGCCAAGGATTTAGAATTATTAGGCAGCCTGAAACCCGAATGGTGCGAACGCAAGCGGGAATACTACGATGCCGTTCTGGCGCAATACCCGTTTAACGATGAAATTGGATACAAGGCAGCCTGAAAACCGTTTTTAGATACCGTTATGCCGCCCGCTGCCCAAAAGCAGCCTGAAAGCCCGCCATGCCCCTTGCCGAAGCCAACCTTGCCCACCCCCACCGCCAAGCCGTCCTGTGCGCCAAACTCAATCGCGCAGGCGTCGTATTCCGTTTCGGCGTATGGCAAGCCCCCGCGCACAGCGACCCCGAAGCCGACCACGCCGCCGCGCTTGCCGCCCTGTTCGCGCAAATCCTGCAAGCCGAACACGATGCCCAAGCCGCCCGCGTCGCGCAATACCACGCCGAGCGGCTAGCCGCCGCCCGAAACGACACCGAACGCGCAAAAATCCGCCGCGCCGCCGCGCAAAACCCGCTGCCGCCGCTCAGCTTCCACCCCCAAGCCGCCCGCAGCGCACCGTTGGACACCCACTTTATCCAGCCCGCCGCCAGCCTGCGCCCCTGCCGCGACTACGCCCAAGCCGAATTTGACCCGCAAAACTGGTTCGTCCGCCTTTATCGCGCGTTCAACGAGCCGCCCTACGGTTTGGGCAGCCTGCCCGAAGCCGACCGCTGCGCTCTGTGGGCAGATTTCTGCGAACAAACGGGGCTGCTGCCCGAAGCCGGCATCAGCGTGCGCGACTGGGTGCGCCACAACAGCTACAACCACAATGGCAGAGCGCAATACAGCCGACACCCGCTCAGCAACTATTTTGATGCGGGATTGGAATGGTGGGGCATCTGGTGCCTCACCATACACCATCCCCGCCGCCAAACCGTCGCCGCCCTTGCCGCCAGCGCAACCGATTAGGCAGCCTGAAAACAACAAACCACACCATCCACACCCATGCAAAAATTCATCCTCCTACGCGGGCACGAAGGCGCAGGCAAAACCACCTACGCCGCCCAGCTCATCGCCCAATTCCAACGCGACTACCCGCAAGCCCGAATCGTATACATCGACAACGACCAAGCCCTCACCGACCCGCAAGGCAACTACCATTTTGACTTTGAGCAATTCGCCGCCGCCCACCGCCAAAACCAAGCCCGCCAGCAAGCCGCTTTTGAATACGGCAAAGCCCATCCCCAAGCCGATTTGCTGATTATCAACGCCAACCCCAATCAAAAACGCAAAACCTGCGAAGCCATGCTCGCCGCCGCCCGCAGCCACGGCTTTTCCACCGAAACCTACCGCCTGCACCACTTCCATCCCAACCTGCACGGCGTGTCGCCCGAAGAAGTCGCCCAAAGCTACGCGCGGCTCAACGCCAACCCCGTGGAGGGCGAAATCCACATCGGTAAAGTGGACGAAAAATCAACAAATTGCTATGATTAGGCAGCCTGAAAATCCGATAAACCCCCAACCACACATCAAACCAAAGGCGTACCATGCAGCCTGAAAAACCCATCATCTTTACCTACATTGAATCAACCCATCTTGAAACAGAAGAGGAGAAACTCATGCGTAATCTCAACACCCTGATGCACCGCATCTTCATGGACATCGAAGGCGTAACCGACTCCGCCCTAGTGGACGGCGCAGCAGGCAAACTGATGAAACACGAAGGCAACCACACCGATTTTGACACCCTCACCCACGGCATTGTCGCCATCTACAACTTCAAAGCCCGCATCTCGCGCGCCCTGCAAACCAAAGAGCCGATGGAATATTTTTGGGTAACCCTGCAAAACCAACACCACGTTTTCTACCCCATCCCCATGCGCCCGCACATGTTTATCTACATCGCCGTGGACAAAACCAGCACCATGCCCACCAACGTTATCACCAAACTCAAACAACTCACCCTGCCCACCGATTAAACCCCAATGGGCGTAATCCATTTTCAGGCTGCCTTATACGCTCTATATATTAGGCAGCCTGAAAACTTGAAAATCCACACCGTAGCCCCTAATTAAGAGCGCACCATGAAATACAACCCATTCAAAAGAGGCAAAAAAATGACCAAACAAACCCAAACCCCCGAAACAGAAAATCCAACCGTAGAAACCGCCGAAAGCCAAGCCGAGCAACCCACCCTAGAATCCCTGCAAGCCCGCATCGCCGAGCTAGAAGGGCAGCTTAAAGACGAACAACTGCGCAGCCTCGCCAACGAGCAAAACCTACGCCGCCGCTTTCAAGACGAAATCCAAGCCGCCCACAAATTCGCCGCGCAAAAATTCGCCGCCGAAATGCTCACCGTTAAAGACTATCTGGAAATGGCGCTGCAAGACCAAAGCGGCAACTTCGAAGCTATGAAAACAGGCGTGAGCATGACGCTCAACGAGCTGAACAAAGCCTTCGACCACAGCCAAATCAAAGAAATCCCCGCCGAAAAAGGCAGCAAGCTAGACCCGCACCATCACCAAGCCATGCAGGAAATCGAAGCACCCGAGCAGGAAGCAGGCACCATCGTGGGCACGCTCAAAAAAGGCTACACCCTCAACGAACGCGTATTGCGCCCCGCCATGGTAACCGTAGCCAAAGCCGCCTAATCCGCGACCAAAAGGCAGCCTGAAAACGGCGAATATCCGTTTTCAGGCTGCCTTTGGCACAAAATCCGCTATAATCCGGGCTTTTCGCGCACTCGGTGCAGCACACTTCCCATCCATTCCACGGAACAAGTAAAAATGAATATCCTCCTGCTCATCATCATATTACTCGCCGTACTCATCGTCGTCGTCGCCTACAACATGCACCAAGAAAACCAGTACCGCCAAAAAATCCGCAGCCAATTCGGACACGCCGACAGCGATGCCCTGCTCAACGCCAGCCACCGCTCCACCCGCGACGGGCAAACCTTCGCCGAAACAGGCAAACGCCTGCGCCGCAGCCCCGCACAACCCGAAACCCAAACGCCCACCCCCGCCGAGTCCAACCCACCCAAACCCACCGCGCCGCAAACGCAGCCTGAAAACCCGAAAACCGAATCGCCCCAAGCCAAACCAACCAACCAACCCGCCGAAAACCCTGCCGCGCAAACCGCCCACAACGAAATCAGCATCACCCTGAGCGAAAAACCCGAATTTCAGGCTGCCGAACCGGAAATTTCCGTAACCCTCGCTCCCGCGCAGCCCGCTGCCAAACCCAAAACCAACCCCAACCAATCCGAGCTGCAATTTGACCGCGCCGAGCAACAACCCAAGCGCGAAACCCCGTTCGCCCGCATCATCAACAGCGTAGCCGAAGCCGCCGAAACCCGCAAACCTCTTGTCTCGCTTGCCAGCTTGGAAAACAGCGACCTGCAATGGTTTGACAAACGTTTTGACTACATGAGCTACATCGCCCTATACGAACCGAAAGAGCTCAGCGTTATCCCCCGCCTGTCGGGCAGCCATCGCTTTCAAATCGTCGGCTGCACCCTAGACGGACGCTTCCAAATCGCCGAACCCATCCCCGGCGTTGCCTACCAAGCCTTTGTGATTGGCTTGCAAGCCATCAGCCGCAGCGGTTTGGCCGGCGAAGAAGAGTTGGAACACTTTGCCCAGCAATCGCGCCAGTTCGCCGAAAAAATGAACGGCATCGCCAGCACTACCCACACAGGCGATTTCCTTGAAGCCGCCCGCCCGCTCGACGAACTTTGCGCCCGCGTAGACCAAACCATCGCCATACACCTTGTCGCCCGCTCCAACGTGTCGGGCAACGAACTGCGCCACACCGTAGAAAAAGCAGGCTTTATGCTGATGCACGACGGTACCTTCGCCTATCTCGGCAGCGACGGCGACCCCAAATACACCATCGCCGCCCTTGATGGCAGCGTGTTCACCGAAGCCCTGCT
>CAUQDE010000067.1:0-7772 GCA_963516425.1 uncultured Kingella sp. | reverse complement strand
TAGATAAGACTGTCTTTTAGGAGTTTCATGGGCAGCCTGAAAGCCGAAGGCTTCAACGGACGTTAAGTTAAATGGATAAGCGGTTGGGGGTTGGGCGGCGAAATTGTATCAGACGGGGCTTGGCGGGGCGGGTTTGCTTGTTCAATTCTGTGTTAATCGGTAAAAGCAGGCAGCATTGTGCGGCATCGTCAAGCCTGAGGTTTTGCGCGAAATCCGCCGTTTTGAGGGCGTGCCGTCGTTTCATCATTTTGTCTGGGAATGACAGCGTTTCAGGCTGCCTTGCCGCTGTGCGCCAAAATCTGCCCGCCTATCGCGCGAGCGTGCAACAAGCCGCCCAGCTGCTTGCCAACGCCGATGCGCTGGCTCAATACGATAATTTTGATTACGTTATCAACGATGTAACCCGAGATGCCTTCCCGCCCTTTGCCCCGCTGGCGCAGCAACACACCGCAGCGGCGGTGGACTGGGCGGAAAACCGCCATTCGGCCACGTTGGCGCGCGTGTGCCGCAATATCCACACAGGGCGCGTGCTGCTGCGTGCGCACGGCGGCTTGATTGACACCATGATTGGCAACGCCATCGTGGCGCGCAACACCGCGCTGGCGGCGGAAATGTTAGCAGAGCAGCCCGCTTGGGCAACGCATCTGCCCGATAACTGCGCCGCCGCGTTTGCCCCCTTTGCCCACGGCGAACCCAATCTATGCGCCGCCATGCAGGGCGAATTTCGCTATTTTGACGACATGATGCGCAACTGGCTGGCGAGCGATGCGGCAGACAAGGACAAAGCCAGCATGGATGCCAAGCAGCTACTGCAAAGCCCCATCGCGCAAAGCCTACTGTTCTCGCCCGAGCACACGCGCCGTTTGCACGCGCAAAATCTCGCGCACTATTGTACCGCCGAAAGCCAAGCCGCCGTAGCACAAGATAGGCAGCCTGAAAACACTCCGCCCGCCCACAACACCCGCAACATTGAGCTGCGCCCCGCGTGCTGGGGCAACTTCATCGGCTGCGTGCTGCTGGATAACGACACGGTGGATTACAACGTGTACAGCGAACGCCTGCTGGATACCGCCATGCAACAACGCGCGTTTCAGGCTGCCCTTGCCCTATACGCGCTGCCCCCCGCGCAACGCCGCGCCGCCCTGCGGCAAATTTTGGCGCAACACAGCAGCCCCGCGTGCAAGCTGTCGTATCACGAAACCACGCGGCAGATTACGTTTGAACGCTATGATCAGCGCGAGAATGCGGCGGCGCAAGGCGTGGCGGTGAATGTGGATGGATAGGCAGCCTGAAAACCACTTTCCAAGGAGACGATTATGCCCGTTTTTTCCCGCAAAGGCATAGATTGCCCGCAATGCGCCGAGTTTAAAACACGCGTGAAAATGGAAGGCGCGGCGCATTTGCAGCACACGCTGTGCCATGTGGAAAACGCCGTGTCGCAGGGCATTTTGCGCGATGTGGGCAAAGAAATCGACCCCGAATGGGGCAACTCGCTGGCGGAATGCTGCGCCTTGGGCAACGGGCGCGACCGCTTCGGCTGGTACGACAGCCTATCGCTGTATTTTGAATGCACCCGTTGCCGGCGGCGTTACCATTTGCGCGGCGACACCTATCACGGCAATGTGTGGTGGGAGCAGGCGGTGCGCTGATTGCGGCAGCCTGAAAACAGGTTTGCTCATTTCAGGCTGCCTTACCACAAGGAATTCATAATGAAACCCCAAACCCGTTATTTCACCGCCGCCGCGTTGTTGGCAATCGGCAGCATAGCGGCGGCGGCATTATTCCCCCGCGCCAACCGCGCCCTATGTGAGCAGGGCGGCGGTATTTGGCACAACACGCAGGACTACTGCATCCGTCCCGACTGCCGACAGCAGCACAACTGCGGCGAACGCGCCTTTGTGCTGCGCGAACAATGCCAAACCATCCGCGTAGGCGACACGCTGGATAAGGCGTGGTTTATCCTTGGTGAACCCGCGCAATCGCACGGCAACCATTGGGTTTGGGAAGCAAAAGGCGGCGGCAAAACGGCGGAAATCAGGGCTGACGGCGAGCGGGTGGGAACGGTTCGCTGCGGAGGATAGAAAGGCAGCCTGCGTAGCGCAGCGGAGTTGCGAAGCCAAAATGCTGTTTAGCGCGTTTCAGGCTGCCTTTTCCCCGCCTGCCCCATTCCCATCCCCACAACTCATACGGTTTTTCTATTCATGGTTTTGTCAAAACGTGTTAATATTGAGAACGAATTTTATTTTTGTTTAACCTTAATCCGACTGAGAGAAAACCATGAAAACACCCTTTTTCAAACTTTCCGTGCTCACCTTGGCATTGGCAGCGGGCTACGCCCAAGCCGAGGATTTGCCCGCCGAGCACAAGCAGGAATTGCAAAACATCACGGTCAAAGGCGACATCTCCACCCGCCGCGTGACCACCAAAAAAATGGACGAATCCACCTCCACCGACATGAAAGACGTGCTGTTCAACGAACCGTCCATCAACTTCGGCGGCGGCAACGCCACTTCGCAATGGGTGTCCATCCGCGGCATGGGGCAAGACCAAATCGACATGAAAGTGGACAACACCTATTCCGATTCACAAATTTTCCACCACAACGGGCGGTTTTTATTAGACCCCAGCTTGGTGAAAGTAGTCGGCGTGCAAAAAGGCACCGGCTCGGCATCGGCGGGCATCGGCGCAACCAGCGGCGCGATTGTCGCCAAAACCGTGGATGCCGCCGACTTGCTGCGCGACGGGCAAAACGTGGGCTTCAAAGTGAACGCAGGCGTGAGCAGCAACAAAGGCTACAATCGCGGCGCAGCCGTTTACGGGCGCTGGGGCGGCTTGGATGCCTTGGTAACGGGCAACTGGGTTACCGAAAAAGACTACAAAGCGGGCAACGGCTACCGCAGCGCCACGGGCAAAAAAGTGAACGGCAGCGCGATTGGACAACGCGGCTTGCTCGCCAAATTCACGTATAACTTCAACGACGACCACCGCGTAGAACTGAGCCACCGCCAAGAAAAAACCTATGGCGAACGCAATTTGCGCGAAGAATTTGACTTTGCCCAAGCAGGGCGCATCGCCACCAACAGCCCGCGCTATCGCATCCTTACGCAAGACACCACCAACCTTGCTTACGAGGGCAAGCAGCTAGGCGCATTAGGCAGCCTGAAAGCCAATGTGTACACCCAAAACATTAAGCGCGAAGAACCGAGCGCAACGAGAACGTCCACCAACAAAATCGTAACCAACGGCGCAAACGTGGGCTTTGACACACCGCTGTTTGGCAAACACACGCTCAAATACGGCGTGAACTGGCGCAAAGAAAAAAGCAAACCCGACAGCCTAAGCGGCGGGAGTGTGCGCGAAGAAAAAACCGATTACGGCATCTACGCCGAAGGCATCTGGGATATTGCGCCCGTAACGCTCACCACAGGCGTGCGCTACGACCACTACAAAGCCTTGTTCTCTGGCAACAGCAAAAGCTCGGGCAGCAAAGTGAACCCCAGCATTGGCGTGATTTGGGATGCTACGCCCGATTTGTCGTTCAACGCCAATTTGAACTACGCCAGCCGCAGCCCCCGATTGTATGAAGTGATGCTGGCGGGCAGCCGCACCGCGCTGGCCGACCCCAATTTAAAAGCAGAACGCGCGCGCAATGCCGAAGTGGGCGTGAAATACAAACTCAACGACGCGCTGTTAATTGAAGCCAGCTATTTTGACCAACAAATCAAAGACGTGCAGGCTTGGCGCAGCCTTGGGCGCGGTCGCTTTATGGCGTACAACGGCGGCACGCTGAAAAACAAAGGCTACGAAATCTCCACCTCCTACCGCTGGCGCGGTTTAACCGCACGCGCAGGGGTTGCCTACAACAAGCCCAAAATTGACAGCACCAATATTGACTCGCTGGTAACGTTTGTGCCCGTGGGGCGCACATGGACAGCGGGCTTGTCTTACCAATTTGACCATCCCAACTTAGAAATCGGCTGGCGCGGACGCTTTGTGCAACGTACCGAACACGAAGCCTACCAACGCGGCTCAGGCGGCGGCACCAAACGCCCAGGCTACGGCGTGAACGATATTTATCTGAACTGGAAACCCCTGCCCGGCAAAGACAACCTGAATATCAACTTTGCCGTCAACAACGTGGGCAACAAATACTACAAATCGCACACCCAGCGCGAAAGCACCAACGGCAGCTCCTTGCCCGAAGCGGGGCGCGATGTGCGGCTGGGGATGAATTACCGCTGGTAGTCCGTTGCGCTGGGGACGCTCGGATAAAACCCGTCGCCCCAAGCCGTTTTCAGGCAGCCTGAAAACGCGCATTCAGCCCAAGCGATTTCGCTTCGCATAAACGATAAACGGTTTCAGGCTGCCTGAAACCGTTAAACTTCCACCCTGTCTCATCACAAGGAAACCTCATGAAACACACCCTAACCGCCCTGCTTACCCTAGCCGCGCTCGCCGCCTGCAATCCGTCGCAGCAACAAGGCAGCCAAGCCAATTCCGCTTCTGCCGCATCGCAGGCGCAAGGCGGTCAAGCCAATCAAGACGACAAAGCCCCGCTGAAACCGCACGACATCCAAGGCGAAAAAGTAACCGTGCAAACCGTGCGCGGCGAAGCGGTGGTGCCGAAAAATCCGCAAAACGTTGCCGTGTATGATTTGGGCGCGTTGGACACGCTCACCGCCTTGGGCGTGCCTGTGGGCGCAACCATAGACAAATCCATGCTGCCTTATCTGAAAGGCGCGTTTGACAAAGCGCAACACGTTGGCACGCTGTTTGAGCCGAACTACGAAGCCTTGGGCGCGTTTAAACCGCAGCTCATCATCATCGGCAGCCGCACCAGCAAAGCCGCGCAACAGTTGAACGAACTCGCCCCCACCATAGACATGACCGCCGACAGCAAAAACCTGCGCACCAGCGCAGAAGCGCGCATTGATGCCTACGCGCAAATTTTTGGCAAACAAGCCGAAGCCGAAAAATTGAAAGCCGACATCAACCAAGCGTTTGACGAAGCCCGCGAAGCAGCAAAAGGCAAGGGCAAAGGGCTGGTGTTGATTGTGAGCGGCGGCAAGCTATCCGCGCAAAGCCCCAATTCGCGCTTGGGCGGCTGGCTGCACCAAGACATCGGGCTAGAACCCGTGGACGCCACCATGAAAGAAGGCTCGCACGGCATGCCAGTTTCGTTTGAATACATCAAAGAGAAAAACCCCGATTGGCTGTTTGTGCTAGACCGCAGCGCAGCGATTGGCGAAGAGGGCAAGGCAGCGAAAGACGTGCTGGACAACCCGCTGGTTGCCGAAAGCACCGCATGGAAAAAAGGGCAGGTGGTGTATCTGGACAGCAGCGCGTATCTTGCCGCAGGCGGCGCGCAGCAGTTGCAAACCGTTGCCAAGCAAGCGGCAGAAGCGTTTAAAAAGGCGAAATAAAAGGTTTTCAGGCTGCCTCAACCCAATGGGCAGCCTGAAAAACGTTGCTGCGGGTTCAGCCGTTTGCATGGCGTTGCGCCGCCATACCCACGCCTTGCGGTGGGCGAGCATCCGCCGTTTGCAGTTTGAATGATTATTTTAGCTTCGCAACTCCGCTACGCTACGCAGGCTGCCTCAACCTGAAAGGCAGCCTGAAAATGGTTGGCGTAAGGTGTGTGGCTTTGCCACGCACCGTTTTGCAATGTTCTTTGGTGCGTAGCATGGATTAATAATTCTGCAATCTGTTCCTTCCCCCGCTGGCGGGGGAAGGCTAGGATGGGGGTGGTAGGTTAAACAGCCACCCTAACCCTTCCCCGCCAGTGGGAGAGGGAAATTCAGCGCAGCATACTTTTTAAGACATCGCCCGCCATTCCGAACACAAAACAAGGCAGCCTGAAAAGCCCACCATGCAATCCGTATTCCTCTTACTACTCGCCCTAGCCGTATCATGCGCAATCGCCCAAACACCCCAAAGCCACGCCATGCCCAAAGACACTTTACCCACCGCCATTTTGATAGACGAAAGCCCCATCGCCGCAGACGGCGGCAGTATGCTGCTGCAAACCCAAACCGCATCAGGCGCAAAACGCAGCTATCTGCGCCTGCGCAGCCTAGACACCCAAGGCACGCCCGATTACAACCGCCTAACCGACGACAGCGGACACACGCTCACCGCCGCCGAAAAAGCCGCGCTATTCGCCCGCCTGCGCGAACTGCGTGCCAAGTTGGATAACGACGGCAAACATTATTTAGACAATTTTTTAGACGAAACGCCACGCTGATGCCACCGTTCACCCTGCTTTGCACCATCCGTTTTACCCACAAGACTTTCAGGCTGCCGCCGATTGACTACGCCGCCACCTGCTATCGCCCGCATTTTGTTGCCGATAATTCAGGCGAATATTTGGGCGTGGAGTTTGTGAGCGGCGAAGCGTCTGCTGCCAACCAAGACATAGCAGTTGAAGTGAAGCCTTTGTTTGATGTGGATTATTCGCCGTTGTCGCGGCGCGGGGCGGTGTTTGCCATTATGGAAGCGGGCAAATGCGTGGGCACGGGGCGCGTGGAAGATGTGCGGTTTCAGGCTGCCGTTTAGCGTGTGGTAATCAGCCGCTCCCTCTAATCCGCACGCATAAGGCAGCCTGAAAACTTTGCAAAAACCATAAGGCAGCCTGCGTAGCGAAGCGGAGTTGCGAAGCTAAAAATAAGAAATGCCGTCATTCCCGCGTAGGCGGGAATCTTGCTTGATATTTAGAAATTGTCGTAAAAACAAACTGTTGTTTAATAAAACCAAGATTCCTGCCTACGCGGGAATGACGGTAACTTAACTATTTCTAGTTTGATTTTAGGTTTTGCCAAGATTTCAATCTGAAACAGAAAATATGCTTAACACAAAAATACCCCCCAAAGTCCTCTACCTATTCTCCTTATTCCTCGTTGCCCTGTTATTCATTGCCAGCCTATCCGTGGGCGTGGCGAATTTTCATTGGGCGGATTTGCTTTCAGGCAGCCTGAACGACAGCAGCCAAGTGCTGATGATTAGCCGCCTGCCGCGCACGTTTGCCATTGTGTTGGTGGGCGCGTCGATGGCGGTGGCGGGGATGATTATGCAGATTTTGCTGAAAAACAGGTTTGTTGAGCCGTCGATGGTGGGCGCGAGCCAATCGGCGGCGTTGGGGCTGCTGTTGATGGCGTTGTTTGCGCCCTCGGCGGCGTTGTTGGTGAAAATGAGCGTGGCGGCAGCGGCGGCGTTGGCGGGGATGCTGTTGTTTATGGCTTTGTCGCGGCGTTTGCCGCCCTCGGCGCAGTTGCTGGTGCCGTTGGTGGGGATGATTTTTGGCGGCGTGATTGATGCGGTGGCGACGTTTATTGCTTATGAAACCGAGATGCTGCAAATGTTAAATGTGTGGCAAAGCGGCGATTTTTCGGGCGTGTTGCTGGGGCGATATGAGCTGCTGTGGGCAACGGGCGCGTTGGCGGCGTTTGCTTATGTGATTGCCGACCAGCTGACGATTATGGGCTTGGGCGACAGCGTGGCGGCGAATTTGGGGCTAAACCGCGATGCGGTGCTGTGGGCGGGGCTGTTGATTGTGTCACTGATTATGTCGCTGGTGGTGGTTACGGTGGGGAGCATTCCGTTTATCGGCTTGGTGGTGCCGAATATCGCCAGCCGTTTGCTGGGCGATAAGCTGCGGGCGAGCTTGCCTACGGTGGCGTTGCTGGGCGCGGCGTTGGTGTTGATGTGCGATTTGATTGGACGGCTGATTGTGTTTCCGTTTGAAATTCCCGTGGCAACGGTGTTTGGCGTGGTGG
>CAUQDE010000066.1:0-7889 GCA_963516425.1 uncultured Kingella sp. | reverse complement strand
TGTTTTTGCAGGGCACGCACCCCGATTTTTACGCGCTGCAACCCGAGCAGCCTGAAACCGAAGCGGGCAACCGCAAGCTGTTGCAAATTAAGATTGATGCCGTGCGCGCGATTTTGGAGCCGCTCACACAATCGTCCATCCGCGGCGGGCGGCGCGTGGTGCTGATTAACCCCGCCGAAAGCATGAATATTCAGGCTGCCAACGCGCTCTTGAAAATGCTGGAAGAGCCGCCCGAAGCGGTGATTTTTCTGCTGGTTACGCACAACCGCGACCGCTTGTTGCCCACGATTAAAAGCCGTTGTCGGCAGATGTTGCTGCCTGCGCCCAGCCAAGAAGTAGCACTGGATTATTTGCGCGGGCAGCAAATTGGGCAGCCTGAAAACCTGCTGGCGTTTCACAGCGGTGCGCCTTTGTTTGCCCATGCACCTGAGCAAGATGCCTTGCGCGAAAAACTGCTTGCACTGCTTGCCGCGCCGCGTCTGCTGGCGATTTTGGATTACGCGGCGGAATACGATAAGCAAAAATTTCCGCTCGCCTTTTTGCTGGATTGGCTGCATAAATGGCTGATTGACATCGCATTGGCGCAACGCAACATCGCGCCGTTGTATTATCCGCAACACAAAACCAACATCGCGCAAATCGCCAGCAAAACCAATCCCGCCACACTTTTCGCCCTTTCAGGCAGCCTGAAAAGCCTGCACCCTTACGGTTATCACAGTTTAAATGTTAAAATGCAGACCGAATTTTTGCTGTGCGACTATCTGTCTGCCACGCTCAAAAAAAGTTAATCAAAATAAGGAAATATCATGAGTTCAGCCCCACAAGTATCCGCCCAACCTTCTGCCCCCGCCAGCGCGCCAGCGCGCATATTGCAATTGCGCTTGGAAAGCAAACCAATTATCTACGCCAGCTATATGTCGTTTTTGGAATACGGCGGCGTGTTTATGCCTAGTAACGATAAATTTGCCATGGGCGAAGAAATTTTGCTGGTGTTGGAATTGGTTGGCCCTGCCAAAACCGAAAAATTGTTTATTAAAACCAATGTTTGCTGGATTAACGCCAACCCCAGCGGCAGCGGCCGCCCCAAAGGCGTGGGCTTGGCGTTTGGCTCGGATGAATCGGGCTTAAAAGCCAAAGCCTTGTTTGAAGCGATTTTAACGGGCTTGCTGCACAACGAACGCCCCACTTATACGATGTAAAACAGATTTTCAGGCTGCCATTGCAATCAATGGGCAGCCTGAAAGTTTTGTGGATTAGCCCTCGCACAATTTGCATCCCAAAGGCAGCCTGAAATCCAAAATGGAGCGGCGGCGGCTCGCCGCTAACTGGCTACAAACAGCGTATGGCGGATTTGCCAAGATGTCAGCGAGCTGCCAACGCGCCATCGGTCGCAGGTTTGGCAAA
Organism: uncultured Kingella sp.; assembly: GCA_963516425.1. GTDB lineage: Bacteria > Pseudomonadota > Gammaproteobacteria > Burkholderiales > Neisseriaceae > Kingella_B. The sequence goes on along the minus strand of CAUQDE010000066.1, from coordinate 6,485 downwards.
GGTTTCAGGCTGCCCCAGCATTCTGGTTTATTTGCCAGCACACGCGTTGCGCCGCGTACCACGCTGATATAGCCCAACCGCCCGCGCCTTGTGGTTACCAACACTAGGCTTCCCCCCTTTTCAGGCTGCCTCAACCCCAACAGTTCAGCGCAGCGCAAACTTTCCCATCATCCCAAACACCATGCACCTGATAGATTCCCATTGCCACATCAATTTCCCCGACTTTGCCGACCGCATCCCCGAGCTGTTGGCGAACATGACGCAAAACCAAGTCGCCCAAGCGCTTGCCATCAGCGTGAGCCGCGACACCTTTGCCGAAGTGCTCGCGCTTGCCGAAGCGCATGAAAACATCTACGCCAGCGTCGGCGTGCATCCCGATAGCGAAACCGCCGCCGAGTTCTCCGAAGACGAATTGGTGCAACACGCCGCGCATCCCAAAGTAGTCGGCATTGGCGAAACGGGGCTGGATTACCATTGGTGCAGCGGCGATTTGGCGTGGCAGCACAACCGCTTTATCACGCATATTCAGGCTGCCAAGCGCGCCCAAGTGCCGCTGATTGTGCACACGCGTGATGCCGCCGCCGACACATTGCGCATCCTGCGCGAAACGCAAGCCGAAAAAATCCTGATTCATTGTTTTACCGAAGACACCGCTTTCGCCCAAGCCGTGCTGGATTTGGGCGGCTATATTTCGTTTTCGGGCATTCTTACCTTTAAAAACGCCAAGGAAATTCAGGCTGCCGCGCAATATTGCCCGCTGGATCGCATTTTGGTGGAAACCGACGCGCCGTTTCTCGCGCCCGTGCCGTATCGCGGCAAGCAAAACCAGCCCGCCTATGTGCGCCACACCGCCGAATTTCTCGCCCAACTGCGTGGCGACACGCTGGAAAACATCGCAGCGGCAACCACGGCGAATTTTTATCGCTTGTTCAGCAAAGTGAAGCCGATTGAGGCAGCCTGAAACGCCATTGCCCCAATCAACCCCAGCCCAACCCCAATGCCCATAATCAAAGCCCATCAAGGCAGCCTGAAAATGAAATCCGCCCCCATCCTTGCCACGCTACTCGCCGCCTGCGGCATCGCCCCGCAAACCGCCCGAGTGCAAGATTTCAGCGCATTGCGCGTGCAAGTTGCCAACACGCCCGATGGCAGCATGCTCACGCTCACAGGTCTGCTCAACGACAGTGCACTTGGCATCCACCATGTGCGCATCACCAGCAACCGCCAACAGCAAACCGCCCACATCATCGTTTACAAAACCCTCGCCAACAGCCAACACACAGGGCAGTTGAACGCCCGCTTCGTGCTCGCCCACCCCGTGCAGCGCGTGCAATTTGGCGCAGATAAGCAAATCATTTGGCGCAATGATTAACTTTCAGGCTGCCTAATCACGTACACAATATCGCACGCCCAAAGGCAGCCTGAAAACACCCCTACGCCATCCCATCACAAAAATCCAACCGAAAGCCCACCATGCCCCTACACCTCCCCCGCGGTGCCATCATGGCAGACATCGCTGCCCACACGCTCAGCGAAGACGACCGCCAACGCCTGCTAGACCCCGCCATCGGCGGCATCATCCTGTTCCGCCGCAACTACCAAAACCGCGAGCAACTCATCGAACTCTGCCGCCAAATCAAAGCCCTGCGCCAGCCCGAACTCATCATCGCCGTCGACCACGAAGGCGGGCGCGTGCAACGCTTTATTGACGGCTTCACCCGCCTGCCTGCCATGCGCACGCTGGGCGAAATATGGGACACGCAAAGCCCCGAAGCCGCGCAATCCGCTGCCGAACAAATCGGCTGGGTGCTCGCCACCGAACTCGTCGCCTGCGGCATAGATTTATCGTTCACCCCCGTGCTGGATTTGGATTGGGGGCAGTGCGCCGTCATCGGCAACCGCAGCTTGCACAGGCAGCCTGAAACCGTTACCGCGCTGGCGCTGGCGCTGCAACGCGGCTTAAACCGCGGCGGTATGAAAACCTGCGGCAAGCATTTCCCCGGGCATGGTTTTGTGTCGGGCGACAGCCATCTCACCCTGCCGCGCGACAGCCGCACATGGGATCAGCTGCAAGCCGACCTTGCCCCCTTCGCTGCGCTGGCAACGCAAGGCATGGCGGCCGTGATGCCTGCCCATGTTGTCTATCAAACCATAGACCCCCAGCCCGCAGGCTTCTCCGCCCATTGGCTCAAAACCGTGCTGCGCGGGCAACTGGGCTTTAACGGCGTGATTTTTTCCGACGACATGACCATGGAAGGCGCAGTCAGCGCAGGCAGCATCAGCCAGCGCTGCCAGCTTGCCTTTGCTGCAGGCTGCGACATCGCGCTGGTGTGCAACCGCCCCGATTTGGTGGACGAGTTGCGTGCCGATTTTAGGCAGCCTGAAAACCCCCACCTTGCCGCGCGTTGGCAAAACATGGCCGCCACACAAACGCCGCAGCAAGCCCAAGCCACCCTGCAAACGTCCGAGTTTCAGGCTGCCCAACGCTTAACCGTCCAGCTTGCCCAGCCGCAAGATACGGCAAACGGCGTGCAAGTGGGCGAAGCGTTTTAACGCTGTTTTCAGGCTGCCTTTTCAACGCTAAGGCAGCCTGAAAATAATTGGCAAAGCAGTCAGCAAGATTAAGCCCAGCAGCCGTTTATTGATTTTCAGGCTGCCGATTTCATCCCCAGTATCGCAAAGGACATCACCATGAATCTAACCGAAACCCCTGTGAGCAGCACGCCGATTGACGACAGCAGCTTTCTCAAAATCAGCCGCGACCAAGTTCGCCTGCCCAACGGCAATGTGCACACCCGCATCGTGGTGCGCCACCCAGGGGCAGCCTGCGTGCTCGCTACCACGCCCGACAATCAAGTCGTTCTGGTACGCCAATGGCGATACGCCACCAATCAAGCCACACTAGAAATCCCTGCTGGCAAATTGGACGAAGGCGAAGACCCCGCCGTGTGCGCCTTGCGCGAATTGGGCGAAGAAACGCCCTACACCGCCGAGCGCGTAGAAAAAATCCTAGACTTTTTCAGCGCACCGGGCTTCTGCGACGAAATGCTGCACCTTTACCGCGCCCGCAACATCACCCCCACCAGCAGCCTGCAACCCGATGAAGACGAATTGGTGGAAACCGAGCTTTATACCCGAGCGCAAATCCGCACCATGCTCGCCAACGGCGCGTTTAAAGACGGCAAAACCCTGATTGCCTTGCAATATTGGCTGTTGAACGAAGCGGAATAACACGCCCGCCGCGCCGCGCATGGGTGGAATAGAGGCAGCCTGAAAACACCGTTTGGCGTGGCGAATAGCATGGCGCAGCGATCAATCCTTTTAACCGCGCTAAACAACGTTTCAGACTGCCTCAACATAGGCGCAATGCCCGCCCGCAGCCATGTTTAATGATGCGTAGTGCATCCCATCACACCTACGCTGTTGAATAGAGGCAGCCTGAAACCGCCCACCCCCATTTTAGCTTCGCTACGCAGGCTGCCTTCCCAAGGAGCCCCCGCCATGCAAACCCGTTCAGGCGACCTAATCGCGCTCGCCCTCGCAGGCGAATTTGATGTCATCGTCCACGGCTGCAACTGCCGGCACACCATGGGCGCAGGCATCGCCAAGCAAATCAAAGCCCACTTCCCCGCCGCCTACGCCGCCGATTGCGCCACGCCCAAAGGCGCAAGCAAACTCGGGCAAATCAGCAGCGCGCAAGTGGAAGCCAATGGGCGCACGTTCATCATCGTCAATGCCTACACACAAAACCACTGGCGCGGCAAAGGCATCCTTGCCGATTACGCCGCCATCCGCGCCGCCATGCGCCAAGTGAAAGCGCAATTTGCAGGCAAGCGCATCGGTTATCCCAAAATCGGCGCAGGCTTAGCGCGCGGCGACTGGACAACCATCGCCGCCATCATCGACGAAGAATTGGCAGGCGAACAGCACACGCTGGTGTACGAACCTTAGAACCTATATTCACTATTTGCATAGGCATCTTTAATGCCCTAAAAACGCGGCTACTGCGTTAAAAATGCTCGCAAGGTGTTCAACCTTGCTGCGCTTTTTGCCTTGTATCCACGTTTTTATGTCATCAAATCTACCTATGCAAATAGTGAATACAGGTTCTTAACCCCCCATCATCGCCCATCCGATTTCAAAATCCCACTTATGCCAACCATCACCCCAACCAGTACACCCATTCCCGCCTACACCGACAACTACATCTGGCTCATCCGGCAACACGACCAAGCCGTCTGCATCGACCCCGGCGAAGCCGCCCCCGTGCTGGATTATCTGCACGCGCACGGCTTAACTCTTGCCCAAATCTGGATAACCCACGCCCACGGCGACCACACCGCAGGCATCGCCGAGCTGAAACAACACTTTTCAGGCTGCCCTGTTTACGGCGCGGAAGACATCCCGCAAGCCACCCGCATCGTGCGCGAGGGCGACAGCATCGCATGGCAAAACCACCGCGCCCACGTGTGGCACACCGCAGGACACACCGCCCGCCACCGCTGCTATCTGCTCAACAACCAACACCTGTTCACCGGCGACACCCTGTTTGCCGCAGGCTGCGGGCGCGTGTTCCCCGACAGCCGCCCGCAATGGCTGTACCACAGCCTGCAACGCATTTTCAGGCTGCCCGATGCCACCCGACTCTATCCCGCCCACGAATACACCGCCGCCAACCTGCGCTTCGCCGCCCACATAGAACCCGACAACCCCCACATCATCGCCGCGCAGCAACGCGCGCAAACGATTCCCACGCTGCCCGTAACCCTTGCCCGCGAAAAGCAAACCAACCCCTTTTTGCGCGTGCACCTGCCCGCCGTGCAACAACGCATCCGCCAGCTTATTCAGCAAACATACGACAGCGACGAAGATTATTTCGTTGCCCTGCGCGAACTCAAAAACCGGTTTTAAAACGCAGCAAAATAGGGAGCGTTTGCTGTGGCAGCCTGAAAAGCAAACCCATCATAAGAACACCGCCGCCTTGCGTTTTCAGGCTGCCCTTATCCGCGCGAAACAGCGTTTTTCAACCAAAAATCCCGCCGATTTCATCAAATTTCGCTTTGCCGTCCTGTAATCAAAGAACAAAACGCTAAAATTTAGCCCCCGCACGGCGTAATCAAACAAGCCTCGCAATAAACCATTCTTCGCATATTTTGACAAATTTTAACAAACCGCCTATTATTCCGCCTTTCCTATGCGTTTCAGGCTGCCTAAGCGCCGCCAAAACGCAGCGTCCAACCACATATAATAAGAGGGAGCATTATGGAACCCATCCAACTCAACGCTTATTACACCCTAATCGCCGCCACCATCGTGCTGCTGCTGGGGCGCGTTATCGTAAAAAAAGTTAAATTTTTCCGAGACTTCAACATCCCCGACCCCGTAGTTGGTGGGCTGCTGGTTGCCGCCATTTTCACCACCCTGTACTACACCACAGGCATCACTTTCACCTTTGAAGCCTCGTTGCAATCCACCTTTATGCTGGTGTTTTTCTCGTCCATCGGTTTGTCGGCCGACTTCTCCCGCCTCAAACAAGGCGGCTTCCCCTTGGTTGCCTTTTTAATTATCGTCAGCATCTTTATTTTAGTGCAAAACTTCGTGGGCATCGGCTTGGCAACCGCGCTGGGGCAAAACCCGCTGATAGGCTTGATTACAGGCTCCATCACGCTCACAGGCGGACACGGCACAGGCGCAGCCTACGGCGATACGCTTGCCACCAAATACGGCATCCAAGGCGCGGTAGAAATGGCAATGGTTTCCGCCACTTACGGCTTGGTGTCGGGTGGCTTGATTGGCGGCCCCGTTGCCCGCCGACTGGTGAACAAAATGGGCCGCCAGCCGATTGCCGAAACCAGCGATGACGACAACAGCAGCGACAGCTACGACGACAAAACCTTTGAAAAAGCGCATCGCCGCCGCCTGATTACCGCCGAATCCGCCGTGGAAACGATGGCGTTGTTCGCCGCCTGCCTTGCGTTCTCATCGTTTATGGTGGGCTACATGAAAGAAATCGCCCCCGATTTCAAACTGCCGCAATTTGTGTGGGCGCTCGGCTTCGGCGTGATTCTGCGCAACGCGCTCACCGGCATTTTCCGCTTCAATATGTTTGACCGCGCCATCGATGTGTTCGGCAACGCTTCGCTGAGCTTGTTCCTTGCCATGGCGTTGATGAGCATGAAGCTCTGGCAGCTGGCGGGCATGGCAGGCCCGATGATGATTATCCTGCTGGTGCAAACCGTGGTGATGATTTTCTATGCCTACTTCGTAACCTTCCGCTTTATGGGCAAAGACTACGATGCCGCCATTCTGGCCGCAGGGCATTGCGGCTTCGGGCTGGGCGCAACGCCCACCGCCGTTGCCAACATGCAGTCGGTAACGGGCACGTTTGGCCCGTCGCACAAAGCGTTTTTGATTGTGCCGCTGGTGGGCGCGTTCTTCATCGACTTGATTAACGCCGCCATCCTAGACCGCATGATGGCGTTCTT
>CAUQDE010000065.1:0-7917 GCA_963516425.1 uncultured Kingella sp. | reverse complement strand
TCATCGGCAGCCTGAAACGCAACCACAACGGCGCAACCGTCCCCGTTATCGTGTTTACCAAAGGCGGCGGGCAATGGCTGGAACAGCTCGCCCAATGCGGCGCCGATGCCGTCGGGCTGGACTGGACCACCGACATCGCCCAAGCCCGCGCGCGCGTAAACGACCAAGTCGCCCTGCAAGGCAACCTAGACCCGCTCGCCCTGTTCGGCACGCCCAAAACCATCTGCACCGAAGCCGCCCACATCCTGGCCGGCTACGGACACGGACACGGACACGTCTTCAACCTCGGGCACGGCATCAACCAACACACCCCGCCCGAACACGTTGAAATCCTCGTGGAAACCGTGCACGAACTCTCCCGCCAATATCACCAATAAACCCATTTCAGGCTGCCTACTGCATCGCAACACCAGTAGGCAGCCTGAAACGCAGTTCGGTAGCCCGAAACCAACCCGCCGCCCCGCCCTTGCTTTTTAACCAAACCTAACTAAAATACACACATTCCAAACAAAAGGCAGCCTGAAAATGCCCGCGCGCTACACCGTATTCGGCAACCCCATCGCCCACAGCCAGTCCCCGCAAATCCACCAGCTCTTCGCCGCCCAAGAAGGCGCGGTCATCGAATACACCCGCACGCTCGTGCCCGACAGCCCCAACGATTTTCAGGCTGCCGTCAAACAATTTTTCCGCCACGGCGGGCAAGGCGCAAACGTAACGCTGCCGTTCAAACAACACGCCTACGAACTCGCCGACCAATGCACCGCGCGCGCCCACGACGCAGGCGCAGTCAACACCCTGATGCGCCAACCCGACGGTACGCTGCTGGGCGACAACACCGACGGCATCGGCTTGATGCGCGATTTAAACGAAAACCTGCGCGTAGATTTAGCCGGCAAGCGCGTGCTGGTTTTGGGCGCGGGCGGCGCGGCACGCGGCATTCTCACCCCCCTCTTGGATGCCAAGCCCGCCGAAGTCGTTATCGCCAACCGCACCTTTGCCAAAGCGCAGGCATTAGCCCGAATCTTCGTTTTTGAAGTCAACGTGCAGCCGCTGAGCGCGCTTTCAGGCGGCGGTTTTGACGTGATTTTCAACGCCACATCGGGCAGCGTGTCGGGCGACGTGCCCGATATTCCGCCCCAAGCGTTTTCAGGCTGCCTTTTGGCTTACGATTTGTTCTACGCCGCCCAGCCCACCGCCTTTATGCAATTTGCCGCCCGACACGGCGCAGCCCAAACCGCCGACGGCTTAGGTATGCTGGTGGGGCAGGCCGCCGCCGCCTACCAACTCTGGCGCGGCTACACCCCCAACATTGCCCCCGTTATCGCCGCCCTGCGCGCCAAACTCACCGCATGAAAACACTCAAATGGCTCATCGCCGCCCCCATCCTCGCCTTCATCCTGTTTAACGTGTACGCCTACGGCAACATCATCAGCTACCGCGCGCTCGCCCCCCACCACACCGCGTTTATGAACATGCGGATGAGCGAAATCGCGCAAGAAAAACCGCAAGTCGCCCTGAGCTACCAATGGGTGCCCTACCACCAAATCTCCGAAAACCTCAAAAAAGCCCTGATTGCCTCCGAAGATGCCAACTTCGCCGAACACGACGGCTTCGATTGGAACGGCATCAAAAACGCCATCAAGAAAAACGAAAAAAGCGGCAAAATCAAAGCAGGCGGCTCCACCATCAGCCAGCAGCTCGCCAAAAACCTGTTTCTCAATGAAAGCCGCAGCTATTGGCGCAAAGCCGAAGAAGCCGCGCTCACCGCCATGCTAGAAGCCACCACCGATAAAGACCGCATCTACACGCTGTATTTAAACGTGATTGAATGGGGCTACGGCATCTATGGCGCAGAAGCCGCCAGCCAATATTTCTACAAACAATCCGCCGCCCAGCTCAACAAAATTCAGGCTGCCCAACTCGCCGCCCGCGTGCCCAAACCGCTGTTTTACATCGACCACCCCAACGACAAAGGCCTGCGCCACAAAACCAACATCATCCTGCGGCGCATGGGGTCGGCAACCTTGCCCGAATAACCGCCGCCCACAGGCAGCCTGAAACCCAATCGAGCCAAACCGCAAATCCCTTTTCAGGCTGCTGCAAACCCCTGATGCAGCTTGAAACAAAGTTCAGCGAAGCCAAACCCCTTTTTTCCCAACCCTAAAAGGAACAGACCATGTCTCCCAAAAAGCTCACCCTTTCCGTTCTGCTTCTCTCCGCCAGCCTCGCCGCCCACGCGTATGAGAAAGACAAAACCTACCGCTTCACCGTGCTGCACAGCAACGACACGCACGGGCGCTTCTGGAAAAACGACAAAGGCGAATACGGCTTCTCCGTGCTCAAAACCGCCATCGACAACGTGCGCAAAGAAGTGGAAGCCCAAGGCGGCACCGTTATCCTACTGCATGCCGGCGACTTCAACACCGGCGTGCCCGAATCCGACCTGCAAAACGCCAAACCCGACATCGAAGGGCTGAACGCCATGAAATTCGATGCCCTTGCGCTGGGCAACCACGAATTCGACAACCCCTTGCAGCTGCTGGACAAACAAGAACGCTGGGCAAAATTCCCCTTCTTGTCTGCCAACGTGCGCTATAAAAACGGCAAATATCTGGTGAAACCCTACACCATCATCAAACGCGGCGGCTTGAAATTCGCCGTGGTCGGGCTCACCACCGAAGACACCGCCAAGCTCGGCAACCCCGAATACTTGGGCAACGTTACCTTCCAGCCCGTGATTGAAGCCGCGCGCGACATACTGCCCCAAGTCAACAAAGCCCAACCCGACGTGCGCATCGCGCTCACCCACATCGGCTACTACAACAACGGCAAACACGGACACAGCGCCCCCGGCGACGTAACCCTTGCCCGCAGCCTGCCCGCCAAATCGTTTGACATGATTATCGGCGGACACTCGCACACCCCCGTTTGCATCAACGAAGATGGCAGCCTGAAAACGCCTTATGTGCCCAACACCCCCTGCCGCCCCGACGTGCAAAACGGCACGCCCATCATGCAAGCGTATGAGTGGGGCAAATTCCTCGGCCGCGCCGACTTTGAATTCAAAAACGGCGAAACCAAACTGGTCAGCTACCAACTCATCCCCTCCAACCTGAAACGCAAAGACGGCAGCTTCTACACCAGCGAAATCCCCGCCGACCCCAAACTGCAAGCGCATCTGAAAAAATACCAAGATGAAGGCGACAGAAAACTGAACATCAAAGTGGGCGAAACCACCGCCGCATTCGACGGCACGCGCGAGCTGGTCCGCAGCCAACAAATGCCCATCGGGCAACTGATTAACCGCGCCCAGCTAGAACGCACCCAAGCCGACTTCTCGCTGATGCAGGGCGGCGGCATCCGCGACACCATCCCCGCAGGCACCATCACCTACAAAACCGTGCTGAAAGTGCAACCGTTTGGCAACCTGCTCAGCGTGGTGCCGCTCACAGGCAAAGAAACCTTTGATTATCTGCAAGAAATCGTGTTTAAAGACAAAGGCTCGGGCGGCTATCCGCATCTGGCAGGCGTAACCCTGACCTACTGCCCCGCCAGCAAAACCATCGCCAACGTGAAAATCAAAGGCAAACCGCTAGACCCGAACCAAACCTACCGCTTCGTGCTGCCTGACTACATCGCGGCAGGCGGCGACGGCTATCCCGTGCTGAAAAACCACACAGGCTTTATGAAAACAGGCTTCGTTGATGCCGACACCACCAAAGTCTATTTCAGCAAACACTCGCCCATCAACCCCGCCGATTATTCGCCGGAAGGCATGTTAGTGGAACAATGTCCCGCGAAGTAACGCCGTGAACCTTTTCAGGCTGCCTGACCCAGCAGCACCGCGGCGTTAGCGGCACAGCCCGCACGCCCAAGGCAGCCTGAAACGCCGTTCGGCGCAGCCCAAACCGCCCTCCAAGCATCATCCCAAAGGACACATTATGAAACCCAAACTCATCCCCGCCCTGATTGCCGGCGCATGGATTCTCACCGCCTGCAACCCAACCCCAAACAACAACCCATCCCCAGCGGGCAGTACCCCCGCCGTCGCCGCCAGCAACGCCAGCCAAATCGGCGAAAGCGCCGGCGCAGCCAGCTCCGCCAACCAAGCCAGCGCAGCCGCGCCCCAAGCCGACGGCAACATGAGCGCCGACATCCGCAAAGACAACATCGGCGGCGACTTCACCCTTACCGACGGCGACGGCAAACCCTTCGCCCTCAGCAGCCTGAAAGGCAAAGTGGTCGTGCTGTCGTTTGGCTACACCCACTGCCCCGACATCTGCCCCACCGAGCTGCTCACCTACAACGACACGCTCAAACAACTGGGCGATGAGGCGAAAAACGTTGCCGTGGTATTCGTGAGCGTAGACCCCGACCGCGACACCCCCGAACTGATGAAACAATACGTCAAACAATTCAACCCCGCCTTCATCGGCTTAACCGACACCCAAGGCGGCAACGAAATCGCCCTGGCCAAACAACAATGGCGCATCATTTCCGCCAAAGCCGACATCAAATCCGAAAAGCTCTACAACGTAGACCACTCGTCCGGCACCTACCTGCTGGACAAACAAGGCAACGCCGCCTACTTTGAACGCTTCGGCGCAGAAGCCCCGCAAATCGCCGCCGACATCAAAAAACTGCTTGCCGAATAACCACAAGGGCGTTCACACACGCCCTTTTTGCCTGATTTCAGGCTGCCCAATCCCCGCCAAAGGCAGCCTGAAAACAAGAGCAACGGGTTTTAGCGAAGCTAAAACGAGCGTAACAAATTTCAGCGCAGCCAAAACGAATAAAGCGCATGGCAGCAAAACCCCAATCCATTTGCACGCCGCCATCAAGCCCCGAAAGACCACCATGCCGCAACAGCTCACCATCGCCCTATCCAAAGGCCGCATCTTCGAAGAAACCCTGCCCCTGCTCGCCGCCGCAGGCATTGTGCCTAGCGAAGCCCCCGAAAACTCGCGCAAACTCATCATCCCCACCAACCACCCCAACATCCGCCTCGTTATCGTGCGCGCCAGCGACGTGCCCACCTATGTGCAATACGGCGCGGCCGACTTGGGCATTGCCGGCAAAGACGTGCTGATCGAACACGGCGGCGAAGGCCTATGCCAACCGCTAGACCTCAACATCGCCCAATGCCGCATGATGGTTGCCGTGCAAAAAGGCTTTGATTACGCCCGCGCCTCGCAAGCAGGCAAACGCCTGCGCGTCGCCACCAAATACCCCAGCATCGCCGCCGAACACTTCGCCGCCAAAGGCGTGCACGTGGACATCATCAAACTCTACGGCTCCATGGAACTCGCCCCGCTGGTGGGATTGAGCGACTGCATTGTCGATTTGGTTTCCACCGGCAACACGCTCAAAGCCAACAACCTGGAAGCCGTGGAACACATCGCAGACATATCCAGCCGCCTGATTGTGAACAAAGCCGCGCTTAAAACCAAATACGCCCTGCTCAACCCCATTGTGGAAGCGTTTGCCCGCGCAGTTCAAAGCTAGCCGCGCGCAAATCCATTGAGGCAGCCTGAAAACCGTCGCCCAACGCCTAACGCGGCAACGGCTCCTTGCCCAATGGCGCATAAAACAGCATGGTGCCAATTAGTTAAACTGCGGTTTCAGGCTGCCTGACTGTCAAGCACAAAACCCCAACCCCTTTTCAGGCTGCCCACCCCCATACATCCCGATAAAGATTACCCCCCATAAACAAGGAGTCCCACCATGCCCCACCTCCTGCTAGACCTCGCCAAATCCCCCGCGCCCAAACGCAAAATCCCCTTTGCCCACGCCAAAGTCGGCTTATTCGCCACCTTCAAAGCCGCCAAACGCATGATTACCCCCGAAGAACCGCACGGCATCTACGTTCTGCCGCGCAAAAAAGCCGCCCACAGCATCGCCCAAGCCGCAGCCGACATCCTGCAACACCAGCCGCAAGCGCAAATCGCCATCGTGTCCCCGCGCAAAAAACTGCGCCCCTATCTGCACCAACTGCAAATCAAATACCCCCAAGCCCGCCTGTTGCACAAGAAAAAGCTCGGCAAAGCCGTCCGCCGATTTCTCAAACAAGCAAGGCAGCCTGAAAACCCGTTCGGCGAAGCCCCAAGCGAGCAACGGCTGATTGAACACACCGCCCAAAACGTGCAGCAGGCCGTTGCCCAAATCATCCCGAGCGCGCCCGCCGGCGCAGAGCCCGCCCTTATCGCCACCGCCCTCGCCCTGCTGAAAAAAAACCATCCCAAGAAAAAACAAGACCTCGTGCGCCTGCTCACCGAACGCAGCAACCCTGAACTTGCACAAGAAATGCTTGCCGAACTGCAAAGCGCAGGCAAAATCCACATTGATGCCGCCGAAAACGTGCGCTATCGCTAAACCGCACGGCGCGTGCCCCCCAAAGGCAGCCTGAAAATTGAAATAGCCCGCGCCTCCCGTTTTCAGGCTGACCAAGCCATAAACAAACGTTTCAGCCGCCCCTTCCGCCCTTAAAGGAAATCCATGAACAACTATTACAAATTCCTCTGCCTCCCCCCCACCGCCAGCCTCACCGAAATCCAAAACCAGCTCAAACTCGCCGCCCAAAGCGGCAAAGTGCCGATTGAAATCCTGCACGAAATCCGCGACACCCTATACAACAGCGAAAAACGCCGCGCCTACGATGCCGCCTTGCGCCAAGCCGACCCCGCTTTTTTCCAACCCAAGCCCAAAGCCCCCGCGCAAGCCGCCAACCGCCAGCCTGCCCAATCGCAAGCCCAGCCGCCGCAACGTTCCACCCAACAACGCCCCGCGCAAAACCCCTCGCCCCGCCGGCCGCAAAAACAAGCGCAATCCACTCGCCGCGCCCCCGCCCCGTCCAACCGCGCCCCGCTGCTGTCCACGCGCAACATCGTCCTCGCCCTCTGCGCCCTCGCCATCCTCACATGGCTGCTGCCGTGGGCGAACACCCCGCTCAAAAGCTACCTCGGCGCATCGCTCAGCTTCCGCCTGCTGGCATGGGTGAACACCATCATCTTCGCCGCCACCGCCGCCAAAGTGTGGCTGGACGACAAGCAAGAAAAACCCACCGCCTACACCGAGCTGATGCTCGCCGCTCTATTCGCCCTGCTGATACACGCGCAATACTACCTGCGCCTCAAACCCTTTTTTGAACGGCTGGGCACGCCCAAAGAAGTCCTGTCCTACGGCATCGGCTTATACGCCCAAATCGCCGTTGCCGCGCTGCTGTTCGGCTATGTGCTGTTTGCCCGAAAACGAGACCGATAGCATTTCAGGCTGCCTACATCATCAGGCAGCCTGAAAACCCTTCGGGCAATTTTGACTAAAAATTAAGCAATTCAAAATAACCCTGCCCAATCAAGCTGCTATCACACTTATCCACACATTATCCCTGTGGAAAAACACAAACCTTGTGTACGATTGCGGCGTGCCAAGCAAACCATCCCACCCATCATTAGGCAGCCTGAAATCCATTTTCCCGTTTTCAGGCTGAAACATTTGCAAAATCTAATGGAGCGTCGGCGGCTCGCCGACATTTTGCTAAACAATAAAGTTTTATTGAATATCATTTGGCGACGAGCCGTCGCCGCTCCATTTTAGATTTCAGGCTGCCTCACACCAACAAAATACGCCCCCATGATTCCATCCAGCTTCATCGACGACCTGCTCGCCAAAACCGACATCGTAGGCATCATCGACCACTACGTCCCGCTCAAAAAAAGCGGCGCAAACTACATGGCGTGCTGCCCGTTTCACAAAGAAAAATCCCCCAGCTTCTCCGTCAGCCCCAGCAAACAGTTCTACCACTGTTTCGGCTGCGGCGCACACGGCTCCGCCATCGGCTTCATCATGGAACACCAAGGGCTCACCTTCCCCGAAGCCGTGCAACACCTTGCCGACCGCGTGGGCATGAGCGTGCCACAC
>CAUQDE010000064.1:0-7927 GCA_963516425.1 uncultured Kingella sp. | reverse complement strand
GGGTGGGGGAGTGTTGGCGCCATGTGTCGTTGGCGAGTAGGAAGCGGCGTTCTATTTCTAGGTTGGGGGTGGTCATTTGGGATTGCCTTGTTGAATGGGAGGCAGCCTGAAAATGGGTTTCAGGCTGCCTTTGAGGTTAGAAAGGTTTAAATAATACAAGGTATAACGCGGCGAGTAGGGCGAATACGGGGATTTCGTTGAAGACGCGGTACCATTTGTGGCTGTGGCGGTTGCGCTGTTGTTCAAAGGCGATGAGCAGTTGGCGGCAGGCGATGTGGTAGGCGGCGAGCAGGATGCCGATGGTGAGCTTGCCGTGCGTCCAGCCTGCGGCGGGGAGTTGGGCGAGCATGAGCGTGCCGAAGATGAGTGCGCCGATGCCCCACGGGGTCATGAATTTATACAGTTTTTGCGCCATAATCAGCAGGCGGCTGTATTCTTCGGGGGTTTGGGCGAGGGCGAGATTGACGTAGATGCGTGGCAGGTAAAACAGCCCTGCGAACCATGCGATGATGAAGAAGATGTGGAAGAATTTGAGCCAAAGATACATTTTCAGGCTGCCTTGGGTGGGAAAAACGGCTGAGTATAGCAGATTGGACCGAGGCGAATATCGGCTTTGCAGGGCGATGCAATCAGGCAGCCTGAAACGGGGCAATGTGCGTTTCAGGCTGCCTTTGGTGTGGCTAAACGGGGCTTATTTGGCGGGCTTGCGATAAATCCATTCTTTGCTCCACAACGCGATGCCCACCAGCAGTGCGGGGATGGTAAGCACGGTGGCGACGGTTTTGAAATCCCAGCCCCAATTTAAAAACCATGCGCCCGCAAAGGCGGAGGCAAACGCGCCGATGCGCCCGATGCCGTGCATCCAGCCGTTGCCCGTGGCGCGCGCTTTGAGCGGGAAGAACATGCTGGACAGCGCGTTCATGCCGGTGCCGCCGCCGTTGAGCGACACGCCCAGCAGGAAGGCGAGCAGGCACATCAGCGCGTAGCTGCCCAGCACGCCGCTCAACCCCACCAGCACCAGCGCGCCCGATGCATACCACAGCGCCACGGTTTTGCCCGCGTTGAACCGGTCCATCAGCCAGCCCACGGCAACCGAGCCGAGCGGCCCGCCCAGCTGGAACATGGCGGAAATGATGCTGGCTTGTTCGGCGGTCATGCCGCTTTCTTTAATCATGGTGGGCATCCAGCTGCCGAGCAGGTACACCAAAAACAGGTGCGAAAAATAGGCGAGCCACAGCAAAAGGCTGCCGGCGCGGTAGTGCGCATTGAGCACAGTTTGCACGGGCGATTCGTTGCTCGCGGCGGCTTCGGCTTCGCTGGGGAGAGTGTGGTGGGGCAGCACAAACACGCTGTGTTCGGTGGTGCTGTGGGGCACGCAGCGTTCTACTAGGGCGCGGATTTGCGCTTGGTCGCCGCGTTTGTGAATCAGAAAGCCGATGCTTTCAGGCAGCCTGAAAAACATAATCACGCTTAAAACCAGCGGGGTGATACCGCCCACATAAAACACGCTGTGCCAGCCGTAATGCGGGATGAGCCATGCCGCCAAGAAGCCGCCACCCGCTGCGCCCACGGTGAACCCTGCGAACACGATGGTAATCAAAAACGCACGTTTGCGGGCGGGGGAAAACTCGGTTACCAGCGTGGCGGCGTTGGGCATGATGCCGCCCATGGCGCAGCCTGCGATAAAGCGGAACACCACCAGTTGCCAGATGTCGCCGGCGTGGGCAACCAGCAGCGTGGCGCAGCCGAAGCACAACACGTTGCCCAGCAGCACTTTGCGCCGCCCGAATTTGTCGGCGAGCGGGCCGGTAATCATCGCGCCCACCGCCAAGCCCGCCAACGCCGCGCTGAGCACGGGGGCGAGCGCGTTGTTGGTAAGCTGCCAATCGGCTTTGATATAGGGGGCGACAAAGCCCATGATGGCAACGTCAAAACCGTCTGCCACCACGATAAAAAAGCAAAGGGCGATGATGAGTTTTTGGTAGAAACTGATGGGGCTGCGGTCTAGCAGCTGGCGGATGTTGATTTCTTGCGGTTGGGGCATGGGAAACCTGTTTTTGTTAGTGTTTGTAAAGTGGGGAAATGTATCAAATTTTGGCAAGCAGGTAAGATTGTTTTGGTCTATGCGATAGGATTTGAGGTTATTTGGCAGCCTGAAATTTAAAATGGAGTGGCGACGGCTCGTCGCCAAATGGATATTCAACACGGTTTTGTTGGTTGGAAAGATGTCGGGCGAGCCGCCGATGCTTCATCGGTTGTAGATTTTGCAGAGGTCTTTGCTTGGAAAAGGCAAAAAACGAGCGAAGCGAAAACAGCCGCTTGCTCTTGTTTTCGCTTCGTGGATGTTTGTAAACCCGGTTTCAGGCTGCCTCTGTGGCAACGATAAAGGCAGCCTGAAAACAATCACCGCAATAACTACCGCCTGCGCTTATCTTCAATATGCACCACGCGCAAATATTCCGCATCCATTGCCCGCAGCGAACGTCCCAGCAAACCAATCGGCACATGATTGTCATCATCGCCCTCGTCAGCAAACACAAAATTCAAAATATCGGGATGATGCCCCGTAACCACCCAGCCCGAGCCGTCCGACAGCGTAATCCACATTAAAATCTGCCGATGGTGTGCCCACTTGCACCGCGCCAAATTCGCGCAGCAACGCCACCGCTTGCGCTGCCAAATCGGTTTCAGGCTGCATCAGTATCACGCAAGTGCCCTGTTCAAACAGCACCCACGATTTATTCTCGCCCTGAATGCAACTGCGCCATGCGGCGATGTAGTCTGGCGTGGAATGTTCCATTGTCTGCGTTCCTTATGTGGTATGAGTATATTTGGTATAATAAATAAAATGGAATTTTATAGGGAGGTTACTAGTATGGCAATTGCTAATATAAAGGTTACTCTTTTGTGTCCAATAGAAAAAGTGTGGAATAAGGTAACTAATTTAAATGATTTTGTTTGGAGAAGTGACTTAACAAATATAAGAATTATAAATGATAATACGTTTGTAGAAGTTTCTAAATATGGAATTGAAACTTATTTTAAGGTTACAGAATGTATTAAATATCAAAGCTGGGCATTCGAAATAGAAAATGAAAACATCAAAGGAACTTGGATAGGAAAATTTTATCCGCATGGAGATAAAACAACTTTAGATTTTACCGAAAATATTGTATCTAAAAAATTCATATTTAACCTTTTTGTAGGGTTATATTTGAGGAAGCAACAGAGATTGTATCTTAAAGATTTAAAGAAAGCATTAAATTGTAAAGAAGTAAGATAACTGTGTGGCTTACAACTGCGCCACTTGGCGCAACACTTCGGGCGTGGTCGTCTCCAAGCCGAAATATTCCAAATAAGCGGGAATCTGCTCAAACAGCATATCGGTTGCCACTTGAATGGTGCAGCCCCGCGCCTGCGCCGCCGCCAAAAACGGCGTAATCGGGCGGCTCAACACCACTTCGCCCACAAACGCATCGGGGCAAATCCGCGCCACATCCAACGGCAACGCATCGCCGTCATACATCCCCAACGGCGAGGCATTGGCAACCAAATCAAAGCCTTGCGGGTCGTTGCTGCCTGTTTCCACCGCCAAATCGGGGTAGTGCCGGCGCAACCGCGCTGCCAGCGCTTCTGCCTGCGCGGCATTGGGGTCAAACAACGCCAAGCGCGCTACGCCAGCCGCCGCCAAACTCGCCGCAATCGCGCTGCCCACGCCACCCGCGCCCGCAATCAAAGCCGATTTGCCCTGCGGCGCAAAACCCTTGCGCACCATGCCGCGCACAAAGCCTTCGCCGTCAAACATATCGCCTTGCAGCCTGCCATCCGCGCCACGACGCACGGCATTGCACGCGCCCGCAATCTGCGCGGTGGGCGAGATTTCGTCGAGCAGGCCGATGGTGCTTACTTTGTGCGGCATGGTAATCAATGCACCCAGCGTGTTTTCGTTACGGAACACGGCGCGCAGAAAATCGGGGTAGTTATCCGCTTGGCAGGCAAACGGCACCACCACCGCGTTGATGCCGCGCGATTGGAAATAGGGGTTGTAAATCATCGGCGATTTGAAGGTGTGCGTGGGGTAGCCGATGTGGGCGATGATTTGGGTTAAGCCGTTTATCATGGGAAGTCCTTTTGGGATGAGAGATTTATCAGAGGCAGCCTGAAAATCGTTTTCAGGCTGCCTTCCCCTTGCGCACCACAAACTGCAACGCCGCCTGATAGCCAAACGTGCCCAGCCCCACAATCACGCCCACCGCCTTGTCCGACAAATATGAATGATGGCGGAACGCCTCGCGCGCGTGCACATTGGAAATATGCACTTCCACAAACGGAATACCCACGCCTGCGAGCGCATCGCGAATCGCCACGCTGGTGTGGGTAAACGCGCCCGCGTTGATGATAATCCAGTCGGTGTTGCCGCGCGCCGCTTGGATGGTGTCCACAATCACGCCCTCGTGGTTGCTTTGAAAATGGCGCACGCTCACGCCCAGCTCGGCAGCGGTTTTGTCCAAATCAGCCGACACATCCGCCAGCGTTTCCGCGCCGTAAATATGCGGCTCGCGCGTGCCCAGCAGGTTTAAATTCACACCGTTAATCACCAAAACATTCATGGTTTTTCCTTTCGTTCAAATGGTTGTGGATTATAGCCGTTTGCACGCCCGCTTTCCCGCAAGGCAGCCTGAAAACGCGCAAGCAAAACGATAACGCTAACGATGTCGGCAAAATTGGCAGAATAAAATAGTTTTTATGGAAAACGCGCGATTTTATAGTGCGCAAAGCGGCAAACAAAACAACGCAAGCAATAAAAAACCATCAGGCAGCCTGAAACGCCCCAAACCCGTTTTCAGGCTGCTTATGCCAAATTTAACCCGCCACCCACCCAACTTAACACCGCAGCCGCGTATCATCCGCCGCTCGCAGTTGCCGTATCCGTTCAAACATTGATTACAAGGAAAAATCATGAAACGCTCCACACTACTTGCCTCCACCGCCGCCTTGTTGTTAAGCGCAGGCGTAGCCGTTGCCGCAGGCGAAGCCGCCAAACAACAGCCCGCCAACGATATGCCCCCGCCCCCGCATGGCGACCGCCAAAAACCCCACCATTCAGACAAAATGCGCAACAAATTCAAACGAGATGGCTTGCCGCGCGGCTTTGACGAGCTGGGTTTGAGCGAAGCGCAAAAAAGCAAAATCCGCGACATCATGGCGCAGCACCGCCCGCGGCAGCCTGAAAACACCCCCGCACGCCACGCCGAGTTCCAACAAAAAATGGCGCAACGCCAAAGCCAAGAGCAGCAACTGCTGAACAGCAAAAATTTTGACGAACAAGCCGCGCGCGAGCTCATCGCCGAGCGCCAGCAAGAACGCGCCGAGCTGGAACGCCAGCACGCCGAACGCGAATTGCAAATGCTCCAAGCCCGCCACGCCGCCTTCCAAGTGCTAACTCCGGCGCAACGGCAAAAATACACGGAGCTGCAAAAACAGCAACACCAACGCTTCGCCGAGCGCATGGCGCGCCGCCAGCCACCAGAAGCCCCCATCGCTAATAAATAAACCCTAATAGGCAGCCTGAAAACGCATTCAACCGCTTTTCAGGCTGCCTATTTATATGCCCACCCACAAATCCTTCACACAATCTTCATACAATCTTAATAAGCATCCCCTATAATCGCCCCATTCCCATCCCACCCACAAGGCAACCCCATGAGCCCAATCAGCAGCACCCAAACCATCCCCGAGCACAGCCAAGTCCCCCGCCATGTCGCCATCATCATGGACGGCAACGGACGCTGGGCAAAAAAACGCCTGCTCCCGCGCGTGATGGGACACAAAAAAGGGCTAGACGTGCTGGAAAACATTTGCCACATCTGCAACGACGCAGGCGTGCGCTATCTCACCGTCTTCGCCTTTTCTACCGAAAACTGGCGCAGACCCGCCGATGAAGTCTCGTTTCTGATGGGGCTGTTTCTCGTTGCCCTGCAAAAGAAAGTCATCCAAATGAACGAAAAAGGCGTGCGGCTCAAAGTCATCGGCGACCGCAGCCGCTTCTCCGCCGAAATCCAACAAAGCATCATCGATGCCGAAGCCCTCACCGCCAACAACACAGGGCTCACCCTCACCATTGCCGCCGACTATGGCGGACGCTGGGACATCCTACAAGCCGCCAACGCGCTCATCGCCGAAGGCAAAACCCACATCAGCGAAGCCGACCTCGCCGGCCGCCTGATGCTCGCCGAAGCCCCCGAGCCCGACCTCTTTATCCGCACAGGCGGCGAAACCCGCATCAGCAACTTCATGCTCTGGCAGATGGCGTATGCCGAGTTTTACTTCACCCCCGTGCTGTGGCCCGACTTCAACCAAGCCGAAATGCAAAAAGCCTTCGCCTCGTTCACCCAACGCGAACGCCGCTTCGGACGCACCTCCGAGCAGCTGCCCAGCGAGCAGCAACGCCCCGAATAGCGCGGCAAAGGCAGCCTGAAAAGCCAAAACACGGTTTTCAGGCTGCCTTTGTGTTGATTGCGTTGCCTTGGGTATTCGTCTGCCAAAAACGTTCATCAAGTTTGTAGATTGGAATCTTTATGCCCACCAAATCCTATTCGCAAAGTTTGGGCGCAAATGTCCGATTTACCGCTCGCCATTGTTGCGCTCGCGTTTTAAAGTTGAAAACCGCATCATTAGGCAGCTTGAAAAGCATTTAGTCCGTTTCAGGCTGCCTTTGCTTGCTGCGATGCTAACCCGAAACAGGTAAAATAATCGCCACCTTATCCCAGCCGTTTTAGCTTCGCAGAAACTCGCTTCGCTCGTTTTCAGGCTGCCGCAAACCACTCACCAACAAGAAAGAACATTATGCTCAAACAACGCATTCTCACCGCTCTTGTCCTGCTTCCGCTGATGCTCGCCATGCTGTTTTTCGCCGGCAACACCCTTTGGGCAGCCTTTGCCGCGCTGATTGCGCTGCTCGCGCTGTGGGAATACAGCCGAATGGCGGGGTTCGGCCCCGCGCAGCAAACGCCTTATTTGGTGGGTACGGCGTTTTTTATGCTGACGGCCCACGCGGGCGACTGGCAGTTGCCGCCGTTTGTATGGGCGATGGTGTTCGCCTTTTGGCTGCTGGCGATGCCCGCGTGGCTCAACCAAAAATGGAAAATCCACGCCAACGCGCGGGGCATGGCAATCGGCTGGCTGTTGATGCTGCCGTTTTGGTTTGCCCTGCTGCAATTGCGCCCCAGCCCGCAAAGTGCGGGGCAATTGCTGGCGATTATGGTGCTGGTGTGGCTGGCGGATTCGGCGGCGTATTTTGTTGGGCGTGCCTTTGGCAAGCATAAGCTCGCCCCCGTGTTAAGCCCGAAAAAAAGCTGGGAAGGCGCGGCAGGCGGCGTGATTGCCGTGTGCATTTATATGACCTTTGCCCGCAGCGCAGGCTGGCTGGGCTTTGAAGCATCTTGGTTTGCCACCATGCTGGTTGCCGTTATCCTCACCTTGGTAAGCATCGGCGGCGATTTGCTGGAAAGCTGGCTCAAACGCGCGGCAGGCATCAAAGACAGCAGCAATTTATTGCCTGGGCATGGCGGCGTATTTGACCGCATGGATAGCTTGATTGCCGTGCTAAGCGTTTATGCTGCCGTGCAAGCGATGATGTAATCCCCGTTTTCAGGCTGCCTTGTTATCCCCCAAAGGCAGCCTGAAACCCTATTCTCCCCACTCCATACAAGAAAGGACACTCCCATGCAACACAACACATTAGGCGCAAGCGGCATCCAAGTGAGCAAAATCTGCCTCGGCACGATGACTTGGGGCGAGCAAAACACCGCCGCCGAAGCGCATGCCCAGCTGGACTACGCGCTATCGCACGGCGTGAACTTTATTGACACTGCCGAAATGTATCCCGTGCCGCCATGCAAAGAAACCTACACCCGCACCGAGCAAA
>CAUQDE010000063.1:0-7967 GCA_963516425.1 uncultured Kingella sp. | reverse complement strand
TCAGCAGCTTGGCGGGCGCAGCGATGATACACGCGGGCGCAACCGTGTTTGACCACATGCCGCACGGTTCGTTCTTCCACGCCACAGGCGGCAGCGTGGGCATGGCGATTAAGGAGCGGCTGAAAGTCATCCCATACGAAACCGCGATTGGCTTGATTATGACCGTGGTCTCCACCTTGATTTTTGGCGTGTTTCGCTGGTTTGGCTAAGCGTTTTCAGGCTGCCCTAATGCGTAGAGACAGAGGCAGCCTGAAAACCGAAGGCTTCAACGAAGTTAAAACGGTATCGCCCATTTTCAGGCTGCCTCAGCTATGTTTGTTTAGCCGGTGCACGGCTTGTCAGCAAGCCATAAGGGCGCGTGGACAATTTTCAGGCTGCCTACTATCGCGCCCGCGTTTAGCCGTAGGGTGGGCAACTCGTTTGCCCGCCGTAGCCAAGGGAAATATTTTCAGGCTGCCTCAAACGCAGGCGAAAATATTGAGGCAGCCTGAAAACAGTTTCGCGCCGCTAGATTGGCGTAGGGTGTGTGGCTTTGCCACGCACCATTTATTCAGCATGGCTAAACTGTGCGTGGCTGCCTGCGCC
The DNA here is from genome assembly GCA_963516425.1 of uncultured Kingella sp. Taxonomy (GTDB): domain Bacteria; phylum Pseudomonadota; class Gammaproteobacteria; order Burkholderiales; family Neisseriaceae; genus Kingella_B. The sequence continues at coordinate 7,382 of CAUQDE010000063.1, read as the reverse complement.
GCACACCCTACTTACTTGCCCAAATGCAGGCGTAAGATAAAGCAGCCTGAAACGCAATGGAGCGGCGATGGCTCGTCGCCAAACAGTTAATTCAACGTGGTTTGTTGGTTAGCAAGATGTCGGCGAGCCGCCGACGCTCCATCGGTTGCAGGTTTTATAAAGATTTCAGGCTGCCTCAAACGCAGGCGAAAACATTGAGGCAGCCTGAAAACGGTTTCGCGCCGTAGGGTGTGTGGCTCTGCCACGCACGCGGTTTGAAAAATCTCAACCTAAGCCCACGTGCGTGCCTACGGCACACACCCTACTTGCTAGGGCTGTTTGCAACAAGTGTGTAGGATGGGCAACTCGCTTGCCCACCGTAGCTAATGGAAAACATTTTCTGGGCAGCCCGTTGCTCACCCTACACCCCAAACTCCTTTTCAGGCTGCCTCCCCCTCGCCCCGCTTAAACGCGGGCGCAATACAAGGCAGCCTGCGTAGCGAAGCGGAGTTGCGAAGCTAAAACACCCCCCGCGCTCCCTACGGCTTGCGCGCAAGCCGTGCGCTTTTCCCCAAACCAACAAGGACACCCCCATGAAAATCATCATCGCGCCCGATTCCTTTAAAGAAAGCCTGACCGCGCTGGAAGTCGCCGAGGCGATTGAAGCGGGCTTGAAAACCGTGTTGCCGCACGCCGAATGCGTGAAAATCCCGATGGCTGATGGCGGCGAAGGCACGGTGCAATCGCTGATTGATGCCACCGATGGCACGCTGCACACCGCCGAAGTAACCGCGCCGCTGGGCAACCGCGTTGCCGCGCACTACGGCATTTCAGGCGATGGTAAAACCGCGATTATTGAAATGGCGGCGGCTTCGGGCTTGCACCTTGTGCCGCCCGGCGAGCGCAATCCGCTCATCACCACCAGCTACGGCACGGGCGAATTGATTTTGGCGGCGTTGAACCACGGTGTGGAAAAAATCCTGCTCGGCATTGGTGGCAGCGCAACCAACGATGGCGGCGCGGGGATGCTGCAAGCCTTGGGCGCGGATTTGCTGGATGAACATGGCAAAGCCATTGGCTACGGCGGCGGCAGTCTCGCCCAATTGGCCCGCGCCGATTTTTCCCGCTTGGATGCCCGCTTGCAACACGTTGCGCTGGAAGTGGCTTGCGATGTGAACAACCCGCTGTGCGGCGAAAAAGGCGCGGCTGCCGTGTTCGCGCCGCAAAAAGGCGCAACGCCTGAGATGGTGCGCACGCTGGATGCCAATTTGGCGCACTTTGCCCAAATTGTCCGGCGCGACACAGGCAAAGACATCGCCGGCGGCGCGGGCACAGGCGCGGCGGGCGGCATGGGCGGCGGCGTGTTGCTGCTGCCGCGTGCCGAGCTGAAATCGGGCGTGCAAATTGTGATTGATTATGTGCAACTTGCCGACAAAATCCGTGATGCCGATTGGGTGATTACCGGCGAGGGGCGCATGGACGCGCAAAGCGTGCACGGCAAAACGCCCATCGGCGTGGCGCGTGTGGCAAAACAGTTTGGCAAGCCCGTGATTGCCTTGGTGGGCTGCCTGCGCGCCGATTATGCGGCTGTTTACGATTGCGGCATTGACGCGGTTTTCCCCATCGTCCGCCAATTGGATAGCTTGGAAGCCATCTTGCAGCAGGGTGGGGCGAATTTGCAATCGGCGGCGGAAAACGTGGCGCGTTTGTATCTTGCGCTGAAATAAAAATGGCGGCTCAAAAAATATACTGATGCAAAACAAAGCGGTATGTTGTGTTGGGCCGTGTCTTTTTGGAGATAGTAATAACGATTTGTATTTGCTCTTTAATCTTCGTATAATCCGCGCTTCGCTATTTTTGTAAGAATAGGAAAAGAAATGTTAGTAGCGTTTTTGATTATGCTGCGCGAAGGAATTGAAGCGGCATTAATCGTGGGCATCGTGGCGGGCTTTTTAAAGCAGTCCGGCTATTCGCACATGATGCCCAAAGTGTGGATTGGCGTGGTTGCCGCCGCGCTGATGTGTTTGGGGTTGGGCTTGTGGATTCACAACAAAACAGGCGAAATCCCGCAGAAGCAGCAAGAATTTGTGGTCGGCGCGCTGGGCTTGTTTGCCGTGGCGATGCTTACTTATATGGTGCTGTGGATGAAAAAAGCTTCACGCAGCCTGAAACAATCGTTGCAGCAATCGGTGAGCAGCGCATTGCAGCGCGGCGAAGGGCATGGCTGGGCGTTGGTGAGCATGGCGTTTTTAGCCGTGGCGCGCGAAGGCTTGGAAAGCGTGTTTTTCTTGATTGCAGTGTTTAACCAAGCGCCTACCGCAGAAATGCCGCTTGGCGCGGTGTTAGGCTTGGTTGCCGCCGCCGTAATCGGCTATTTGATTTACAAAGGCGGCGTGAAAATCAATCTGGGCAAGTTTTTTCAATGGACGGGCGTGCTGCTGATTTTTGTCGCCGCAGGATTGCTGGCGGGCGCATTCCGTGCGCTGCATGAAGCGGGTGTGTGGAATATCGGTCAGACCATTGTGTTTGATTCGTCGCACATTTTGCATAACGACAGCGTGATGGGTGTGTTGATGGGCGGCTTTTTTGGCTACACCGACCACCCTGTTGTGAGCGATTTGGTGTTGTATGTTGTTTATCTTGTAACTGTGTTGTACCTATTTTTCAGGCAGCAAAAGGCAGCCTGAAACCTGTTCTACTTCTTTAAAGGAATCTTGTATGAAAGTGAAATATCTCTCCGCTACTTTGGCTGCATTGTTTGTACTCTCTGCTTGCCAACCGCCCGAAAGCAAAAAATCCGAGCCTGCGCCTAGCGTAGCATCTGGCGCGGCTTCCCAAGCTGCTGCGTCTGCGCCCGCTGGCGAAACCCCACGCAATGCCGATGGCAGCATTTCCGTTGCCGTAAACGACCACGCTTGCGAACCGATGCAAATCACCGTGCCCAGCGGTCAAACCGTGTTCCAAATCAAAAACGACAGCACCCGCAAGCTGGAATGGGAAATCTTGAAAGGCGTGATGGTGGTGGACGAGCGCGAAAACATCGCTCCGTCGCTGTCTGACAAAATGACCGTTACCCTGCTGCCGGGCGAATACGAAATGACTTGCGGCCTGCTCACCAACCCACGCGGCAAGCTGATTGTTACCGACAGCGGCTTTAAAGATACCACCGATGAAGCCGCGCTGGAAAAACTGGCGCAACCTTTGGGCGATTACAAAAAATACGTTCAAGGCGAAGCCAAAGAACTCGTAACCAAAACCGAAGCGTTCGTAGCCGCAGTGAAAGCGGGCGACATTGAAAAAGCCAAATCGCAATTTGCCGCCACCCGCGTTCACTACGAGCGCGTAGAGCCGATTGCCGAATTGTTTAACGAGCTGGACCCCGCCATCGATGCGCGTGAAGACGATTTCAAAATGGGCGCGAAAGACTCCGCCTTTACCGGCTTCCACCGCATTGAACACGCGCTGTGGGTGCAAAAAGACGTGAAAGACGTGCAAGCCATCGCCGATAAACTGTTGGAAGACGTGAAAAAACTGCAAGCCGAAATTGACGCGCTTTCCTTCCCACCCACCAAAGTGGTTGGCGGCGCAGCAGCGTTGATTGAAGAAGTGGCCAGCAGCAAAATCACAGGCGAAGAAGATCGTTACAGCCACACCGATTTGAGCGACTTCCAAGCTAATGTGGACGGCGCGCAAAAAATCGTAGATTTGTTCCGCACGCCAATCGCCGAGAAAAACAAAGCCTTGCTGGATAAAGTGGACGCCAACATCAAGCAAGTAAACGAAATCTTGGCGAAATACAAAACCGCTGACGGTTTTGCCGACTATGGAAAACTGACCAAAGCAGACCGCAATGCGTTGCAAGTGCCAATTAACGCATTGGCAGAAGATTTGTCTCAACTGCGCGGCACTTTGGGCTTGAAATAAGCCGATAGAGGCAGCCTGAAAAGCCCACAATCGCTTTTCAGGCTGCCTTTTCACATATTTGAAAAATAACCAACCCGGCGCACGGCTGGCTTGCCAGCAAGCCGTAGAAACGCGAATACCATTTTCAGGCTGCCCCGCTATTCGTGCCCGCGTTTTCAGCATCGCAACACATTAAAGGCAGCCTGAAAACCAGCAAACGAGCTTCTACCAAAGCCAACCCCAAAAGCAATAAAGGAAACCCACCATGAGCGAACAACTCCAATCCCCCAGCAAACGCGCCCTGTTTAAAACCGCCGCCGCTGTGGGTGCAACCTTTGCCGCAGGCAGCCTGGTCGCCTGCCAACAGCAAGCCGCCAATTCCGCCGGCAGTGCATCAACCCCCGCCACACCCCCCGCGGCTAACGACGCTTGCGGCGGCAGCGGACACTCCAACACCAGCATTCCCTGCCACGGCGCGCACCAAGCAGGCATCGTTACCCCCGATAAAGAACAGCCCTTCGGCACGCTCTGCGCCTTTGACGTGCTCGCCAAAACGCCCAAAGAGCTGGAAAACTTCTTCCGCACGCTCACCGCCCGCATAGAGTTTCTCACCCAAGGCGGCGAAATCGCCGATATTGATGACAAACTGCCCCCGCCCAGCAGCGGCATTTTGGGCAAACAAGTGCCGCCCGACGGTTTAACGATTACCGTTGGCGTGGGTGTGAGCTTGTTTGACAACCGTTTTGGCTTGGCAAAACACAAACCGCTGCGCTTGGAAGAAATGCGCGATTTTCCCAACGACAAATTGGTTGCCGATTGGTGCGACGGCGACATCAGCCTGCAAATCAGCGCGTTCAGCCCCGAAACCTGCCAAAACGCGCTGCGCGACATCATCAAAAACACCAGCCACGTCGCCACCATCCGCTGGTCCATCGACGGCTGGGCACCCAAAACCGAAGCCCCCGATGCCGCCGCCCGCAACCTATTTGGCTTCCGCGACGGCACAGGCAACCCCAATATCCGCGACCCCAAAGTCGCCGATACTATGCTGTGGACAGGCATCACCGCCAACAGCCAAGACGAACCCGCATGGACGAAAAACGGCACCTACCAAGCCATCCGCATCATCCGCCAAATGGTTGAATTTTGGGACAGAACGCCGCTGCAAGAGCAGCAAGACATCTTCGGGCGCGCCAAATATTCCGCCGCACCGCTGGGCAAAAAACACGAACACGATGCCCCCGACTACGCCAGCGATCCGGACGGCAAACGCATTCCCAAAGACAGCCATATGCGCCTTGCCAACCCGCGCGACCCCGAGTTTTTGAAACGGCACCAGCTTTACCGCCGCCCTTATAACTACTCGCTGGGCTTGTCCACCGCCAAGCAGCTGGATGTGGGCTTGATTTTGACCATGTATCAGGCGAATTTGGCAGACGGCTTTATTTTTGTGCAAAGTCTGCTTAACGGCGAGCCGCTGGAAGAGTACATCAAGCCGTTTGGCGGCGGCTATTTCTTTGTGCTGCCCGGCTTTGAGCAAGGCGGTTATTTGGGCGACGGCTTGATTAAGCTGGTTCAACCGCAGCAGTAAGCAGTAGTATCTGAATAAAAATAGGCAGCCTGAAAGCGTAGAAATGGCGTTTTAGTTTCGCAGAAGCTCGTAAAACCCGCTTTCAGGCTGCCTTTTGATTGAAACATGGTTTTCGCTTTGTTGAAATTTGCCTTGCTCGTTTTCAGGCTGCTCTTAAACCGTCAGGCAGCCTGAAACCTACTCCTGAGCAATCGCAATCACCTTCTCCGGCAGCAGTTTCGTCATGCAATCAAAATGCCCCAGCGGGCATTCGCGCTTGAAACACGGGCTGCAAGCCAAATTGAGCGTGGCAATCTTGGCTTTGTCGCTCAACGGCGGCGTGTGTTCGGGGCTGGACGAGCCGTAAATCGCCACCAGCTTGCAGCCCACCGCCGCCGCAAGGTGCATCAGGCCGCTGTCGTTGCAAAACACGGTGTCGGCGCAGGCGAGCAAATCAATCGCTTCGTCCAAGCTCGTTTTGCCGCATAAATTGGTGCACAGGCAGCCTGAAAGCTGGTTAATCTCCTCGCCCAAAGCAAAATCTTTGTGCGAGCCAAACAGCCAAATCTGATAACCGCGTTGCGCGTAATGCTGAGCCGTGGCGGCAAAGTGGCGCGGCAGCCAACGCTTCGCCACGCCGTATTCCGCGCCGTGGCAAAACGCAATCACAGGCTTGTCCAAATCCAGCCCATGCGCCGCCAACGCCGCCGCTTGGCTTGCCGCACTAATGGTAAAACTGGGCTGCGAAGAATGCCCGTCAAACGCCGCCTGCGATGCGTGCGCCAGCGCGGTGTACCGGTCCACCATCAGCGGCAACGCCGCCTTATCCAGCTTGCGGATGTCGTTCAGCAACCCATAACGCTGCTCGCCCACATAGCCCGTGCGCTGTCTGATGCCCGTGGCAAACGCCAAAAAACCCATTTTCAGGCTGCCTGCGGTGGCAATCACTTGGTCGTAACCGCGCTTGCCCAGCATCCGCCCCACGCGCCAACGCTCGCGCAGTTGCAACGCGCCGTGCCCGAACGGGTTGTCCAAAATCTCGTTCACCTCGTCCATGCGCCGATACACCGCTTGCGACCACTTGGGTGCAAACACATCAATCACGCAATCGGGATGCAATTCGCGCAAGCGGCGCAGCATCGGCTGCGTCATCACGCAATCGCCAATCCACGATGGCGACAAAACCAGTATTTTTTTAGCCATTTCATCCTGTTTTCAAAACAAAAAACGCGCCGATTGTAGGGCGAAAAACTGCCGCGCGCAAAAGTTTCAGGCTACAATGCCGCCTTTCGTTTACCCGCCCAACCGCCCAACATGACCGCCACCCGACGCTACGCCAACGCCCGCCTCACCGCCATCCGCCATATCCCGCACGAAGACAAACTGATTTTGAGCTTTGACGAACACGAAGACTGCGAGTTCACCGGCGTGGTGGATTTTTCGCTTAACGGCTTTTATCCGCACAACATCCTGTTTGATTTATACGAATACGACCTCGCCTCGCTGCCCCCGCGCATCGCCGCCGATTTCCCCAATCTGTCGTATTACATCCACAGCGGCGAAAACTGGCAGATTTTCCACCTGTCGCCGCAAGCAGGCATGGGCGGCATTATTGTATGCGCCACGTTGTAATCGCATGAAACCCCATTTTTAGGCTGCCTTATCGCGCATAGGCAGCCTGAAAAACTGTTTACGGGCAGAGTAGGCATCCCTGTTTACGCCAAAGGCAGCCTGAAACGCAACCCAATAGAGCGAACGGCTCGTCGCCCAATAGAGGATTAAAACGACACAACTTGGCAACATCAGCAAACATTCTCGTTTTCAGGCTGCCTCATCTCACAAAAACCACAGCCGCCGCCCATAGGCAGCTTGAAACTTCCCCCGCGTCCCATTTTCCGTTAAAGTACACATTTTACAAAAACCCATAATC
>CAUQDE010000062.1:0-8066 GCA_963516425.1 uncultured Kingella sp. | reverse complement strand
AGCGCACCGCGCAAGGTAGAAAAACCTATTTCCCCACTTTCAAGCTGCCTCCCCCGAAAGCTCCCATGCCCCACACCGCCAACAAAACCCTAGCCCAAGCCGAGCGCATCATGCTGGTTTCCGTGCTGCTGTCCAGCCAATATTCGGGCAGCAACCAAACGCGCGAACGCAGTTTTCAGGCTGCCTGCATGGAGGCCGCCGAACTGGTGCGCGCCACAGGCGGCGAACTGGTTTGCAGCGAAACCGCCAAGCGCGACAAACCGCACACCGCTCTGTTTGTGGGCACGGGCAAAGCCGAAGAACTCGCCCAACTTGTGCAGCAACACGACATCCAACTCGTCGTCTTCAACCACGAGCTCACGCCCACCCAAGAGCGCAATCTGGAACGCGCCCTGCAATGCCGCGTGCTGGACCGCGTGGGGCTGATTCTCGCCATTTTCGCCCAGCGCGCCCAATCGCAAGAAGGCAAGCTGCAAGTGGAACTCGCCCAGCTCAACCACCTCGCCAGCCGCCTTGTGCGCGGCTACGGGCATTTGCAAAGCCAAAAAGGCGGCATCGGCTTAAAAGGTCCGGGCGAAACGCAGCTGGAAACCGACCGCCGCCTCATCCAAACCAAAATCAACGCGCTCAAACGCCAGCTTGCCAATGTAAAAAAACAGCGCGAAACGCGGCGCAAAGCCCGCCTTTCAGGCAGCCTGAAAACGATGGCAATTGTGGGCTACACCAACGCCGGCAAATCCACCCTGTTCAACCGCCTCACCAAATCCGACGTGTTCGCCAAAGACCAACTGTTCGCCACGCTCGACACCACCGCGCGCCGGCTCTACCTTGCCCCCGAAGCCAGCATCATCCTCAGCGACACGGTGGGCTTTGTGCAGGATTTGCCGCATCAGCTGGTTTCCGCCTTTTCCGCCACGCTGGAAGAAACCGCGCTGGCAGACGTGCTGCTGCATATCGTGGATGCGCACGACCCCGAACACGAACGCAAAATCCAAGATGTGAACGCGGTGTTAGCGGAAATCAAAGCCGATAAAATCCCGCAGATTATCGTGTACAACAAGATTGATCTGCTGCCCGAGGCGGAACAACACGCAGGCAGCCTGAAAAACCATGCGGGGCAAACCGTTGCCGTGCGCGTGTCGGCGGCCAGCGGCACGGGCTTGGCGGATTTGCGCGCCGCCTTGCTGGAATGGGCATAACCGGGCGCGGTTGTTGGATACGCCCCGCGCGTGTAAACTGCGCTTCGCCTTTTCAGGCTGCCCGATGCCTTGGCGCCAAGGCAGCCTGAAAACGCAAACCCTTTCCCAACCCCCAACGGAGTAAATACCATGAGCATTAAAATCGTTGCCATCCTTGCCGTAAAACCCGCCCACCGCGCCGAATTACTCGCCGTGTTCCGCGATTTGGTTGCCAAAAGCCGCGCCGAAGCGGGCAACTTGCGCTATGACTTGCACCAAGATATGCAAAACGAAAACCGTTTTGTGTTCGTGGAAACATGGCAAGACCAAGCGGCGGTGGACAGCCACAACGCCAGCGGCCATTTCCAAGGTTTCGTGCAGGCGATTGACGGCAAAACCGACAGCGTGGAAATCGTGTTGATGACGGATGTGAGCGAAAACGGCAACTAAACATTGCGCGTAACCGGCAAACCAAAGGCAGCCTGAAAACGAGCGAAGCGAGTTTCAGCGGAGCTAACAGCGAAGCTAAAACGTGCCTCTAAAAATGTTTTCAGGCTGCCTTACATTTGCCATCCAACTGCCGTCATTCCCGCGCAGGCGGGAATCTTGGTTAATCTTAAACAACGACTTGTTTTACAATCATTTATGAATATCAAACAAGATTCCCGCCTGCGCGGGAATGACGGCATTTCTCGTTGTTCAGGCTGCTGCTAGGGTTTGCAAAGGGTTCAGATGGCATGAAAGGCAGCCTGAAAACGAATCACACCGTTTTCAGGCTGCCTCAATATAGCGCGTTGGCGGCTCGCCGACATTTTTGTTCACATCCAGCACGGTTGGTTTAATGCACCATTTGGCGGCGAGCCGCCGCTGCTCCATTGTGCGCCCACACCCCCATCTATCGCTAGGTTTTGCAAAGCTGAGAACAGCATCAAGGCAGCCTGAAAACAAATCACACCATTTTCAGGCTGCCTATATGCTTGCCGCGCCGCCGTTACCCCACGCGATAAAACGCCAAACTGCCAAGCAAATTGGGCAGTATTTCCACGCGGTGGTCGCCCGTCATCACGGTGCGTTCCAGCACGCGGATTTGGTTTTTGGCGCACAGTCGGTCAAAGTCTTGCAGCGTGCACCAATGGATGTTGGGCGTGTTGTACCACTGATACGGCATCCGCTCGGACACGGGCATGTGCCCGCCCAGTGCAATTTGCAGGCGGTTGCGCCAGTAGCCGAAGTTGGGGAAGGTAACAATGGCCTGCTTGGCGACGCGGGTTAAATCGCGCAGGATGGTTTCGGTGTTTTGCATGGCTTGGATGGTTTGGCTGAGCACAATCACGTCAAAACTTTGGTCGCCGAAGGTGGTTAAGCCGTGTTCTAGGTCGGCTTGGATAACGTTGATGCCGCGTTCTATGGCGGCTTGCACGCTGGCGGGGTTGATTTCTATGCCGTAACCCGTGCATTGCTTGCTTTGGGTGAGCGCGGAGAGCAGCGCGCCGTCGCCGCAGCCGAGGTCTAGCACATGGGATTTTTCGGGAATCCAGTCGTAGATGAGTTGGAGGTCGTTGCGTAGGGGCATGGTTGGGGGTCTCGTTTGGGATTTTCAGGCTGCCTCTAAGACGGGGCAACAGCAAAACACATTAGGCAGCCTGAAAATGGGTTTTAAGGACAGATACGTTTTACTCCGCCAATTCCCACGTTTGCTTACTGGATTGCCAGCGCAAATAGGGGGCAACGTAGCCGTCTTGGTAGCGGATTTCGTATTCGCTGGGGCTGTGGCGGATGTAGCTGGGCTGCCAGCCTTGTTTGTTGTGTTTGAAGCCGAGCGGGATAAGTTCGGCTTCGTTGTTTTCAGGCAGCCTTTGGTGGCTGCGCTGGAATTGTTGGATTTGGGCGATGATTTGGTTGCCAAGCTGGATGTCTTTGTGTCGCCGCCATTGGATAGGCAAGTTGAGATACGCCAAGCCGATGGCAACGAGTATCGCCATGCCCAGCAGGGTTTGGAGCAAGGTTTTCATGGTTTACACGCTGATGTTGTTCATATAGGCGCGCACGGCGTTGTGGTATTGTGGGTCGTCCAGCAGGAAGGCATCGTGCCCGTGTAGGCTGGGCACTTCTACGTATTGCACGTTTTTGCGGGCGGCGATTAGGGCGCGCACCAGCTCGCGCGAGCGTTCGGGGGAAAACCGCCAGTCGGTGCTGAAACTGGCGATAAAGTAATGCGCTTGGGTGTGTTGCAGGGCGGCTTGCAGGTTGTTGTTGTATTCGGCGGCGGGGTCAAAATAGTCTAGGGCTTTGGTCATCAGCAGATAGGTGTTGGCATCAAAGGTTTCGGCGAATTTGTCGCCTTGGTGGCGCAGGTAGCTTTCTACTTCAAAATCAATGTCGTAGTTGTAGTTGTAGTGTTCGTTGCGCAGTTGTCGCCCAAATTTGTTGCCCAAGCCATGTTCGGCTAAATAGGTGATGTGCCCCATCATGCGGGCGGTGCGCAGTCCGCGGCGGGGTTTGGTTTTGTGTTGAGCATAGTTGCCGCCGTGGAAATCGGGGTCGGTGATGATGGCTTGGCGGGCAACGTCATTAAAGGCGATGTTTTGGGTGGAGAGTTTGGGCGCGGACGCAATCACTAGGGCGTGGCGCACGCGGCTGGGGTAGTCTATTGTCCATTGCAGGGCTTGCATGCCGCCCAAGCTGCCGCCGACTACGGCTGCCCATTGTTCTATGCCAAAGTGGTCGGCAAGCTGGGCTTGGGTGTTCACCCAATCGCGCACGGTTACCAGCGGGAAATCTGCGCCGTAGGGCTCGCCTGTGGCGGGGTTGATGCTGGTTGCGCCTGTGCTGCCTGCGCAGCCGCCTAGGTTGTTGAGCGCAATCACAAAGAATTTGTTGGTGTCTATCGGTTTGCCTGCGCCTATCATGTTGTCCCACCAGCCTGCGTATTTGTCGTTGGGGTGGTGTCGCCCTGCGGCGTGGTGCGTGCCCGATAGCGCGTGGCAGATGAGCACGGCGTTGCTTTTGCTTTCGTTGAGCTCGCCGTAGGTTTCTATGATGAGTTGGTAGCTGGGCAGAGTGCTGCCGTTTTGCAGGGTGATGGGGTCGGGGAATGAGATGATTTGCGGGGTGATGAGGGTGGTGCTGGTGATGGTCATGGCGGGGAGGGAGTGGATAAAAATAAGGCGCGATTATAGCGCGAGATAAGGGGGCAAAGGCAGCCTGAAAATGGAAAAGCGCGGGCGCGGCGGTAACCCTAGGCTTCAATTTACGCTACAATCTCGCCTTTTTCAGGCTGCCTTACAAGGAAACATCATGTCGCTTAAATTCAGCAAAATGCACGGCTTGGGCAACGATTTTATGGTAATAGACGGCATCAACCAAGTCTTCACGCCCAACTCTGCGCACATTGCGGCGTGGGCAAACCGCCATTTTGGCATTGGCTTTGACCAACTGCTGCTGGTGGAGCGTGCGCAAACGCCTGCTGCCGATTTTCGCTATCGCATTTTCAACGCCGACGGCGGCGAGGTGCAACAATGCGGCAACGGCGCGCGCTGCTTCGCCAAATTTGTGCACGACAAGGGTTTAACCGACAAAACGCGCATCGCGGTGGAAACCGCCGCGGGCATCATCAAGCCGCAAATCCAGCCCGACGGCTTGGTAACGGTGGACATGGGCGCGCCGCGCTTTTTGCCCGACGACATCCCTTTCAGGCTGCCTGATGATGGCTCGGAAACAGCAGGCGCGCTCACGCATCAAATCGTGTGGCGCAGCGACCAACCCGCCGTTGCCGCCAGCCTGGTGAGCATGGGCAACCCACACGCCGTGCTACGCGTGGATGATGCCGAAACCGCGCCCGTTGCCGAAATTGGCGCGGCGTTGCAGCAGCACGCGCAGTTCCCCGAGCGCGTGAACGTGGGCTTTATGCAGGTGATAAGCCCCACGCACATCGCGCTGCGCGTGTTTGAGCGCGGCGTGGGCGAAACGCTGGCTTGCGGCACGGGCGCGTGCGCGGCGGTGGTGGCGGGGATACGGCAAGGCTGGCTGGCGGCGGGCGAAACGGTGCAAGTGTCGTTGCGCGGCGGCGATTTGTTTGTCCAATGGCACAGCGGGGGGAATGTGATGATGACGGGCGCGGCGGTGTTGGTGTTTGATGGGGAATTGGCGTGAGTGTGCCAGAGGCAGCCTGAAAAAACAGCCCAACCGCACGGCGACGATGCGCCCACAAGTGATAAACCGTTGCCACGCCATTTTAGATTTCAGGCTGCCTTGATGCTGCTGCCAATGGTTGATGCTGAGCGGGGTGCAGGGGCTTGCCCCTGCTCGTGGTAGGCGGCGAAACGCCTGCGCTGGCAAAAAAATAGAGAATGCAAAAAGGCAGCCTGAAAAGCGTTTAACCACACGGCAGGCGCAACGCCCATTGCGCTTAACCCTCAATGCAGCCTGAAACGCACTTTCAGGCTGCCTCTCCCCCCACACACAGAGTTCCCCATGATTAACGTAAACAAAGTTTGGTTTTACAGCACGGCGATGGCGGTCGTGATTGCGGGCGTGTATTTCAGCCTGCCCAGCGAAGAGCAACAAACCAAGATGCAAGCCGCCGCTGCCAAGAAAAAGGCGGAAAGCGCCGCCAAGCGAAAACAGTCTGCCGTTCAACCGCCCAGCGCATCTGCTCCTGCTAGCGCGGTGTGGGGGCAATAGGTTTCAGGCTGCCTATGGGTTTGTCTATTGAGGCAGCCTGAAAACGTATTTCAAGCCACCTTGCTAACGCGCTTAATGTGAATGCTTTTCAGGCTGCTTCTACTTATGCCTTGTAAACCCAAATCCGCGCAACCCAAGGCAGCCTGAAAACCCATTCCCCAACCCCATTTCCTTCTACAAACCACCCCCCAAAGCCGCCTCCCCCTTTTCAGGCTGCCTCAACCCTCACACACCATCCACCATGTCCCAAATCAACCTCTTCACCGCCAGCCTATTTGTCGCCCTATTCATCTTCCAAACCCTGCGCCACCGCCAGCTTGCATGGCTCGCCACCAGCGTTGCCCTGTTTATCGCCGTGCAATGGTATTTCCTGCACGACCTCTCCCGCGCCGCCCTCGCCTTTGTGCAGCCATACAGCATCGCCGCCCAGCTCTACATCGCCCAAGCCTACATCCTTATCGGCAGCCTCGCCTACCGCCGCCCAAGGCAGCCTGAAACCAAGGCAAACAAACCGCAAGCCAGCCTCTATCTCACCAGCCTTATCCACGCCAATCTCGCCATGCACCTCGCCTTTGCCATTCTTGTCGCCTGCGCGTGGGCAATCTATCCCTACGGCATCAGCCCGCATTTCATCGCCGACCTCTACCAAATCTACGCGCTCGACCCCACCGCATGGCTCAGCTTCACCGCCTTTTTAATGCTGCTCACCACCCTCTATCTGGTTTTATTTCGGCAGCCTGAAAACTGCAAACCCGGCCGCCGCCAGCTTTCCGTCAGCGTGCTGCTTGCCCTTGCCATGCAGGCGCAATACATCCGCCAAACCCTGATAGACCTGTTCGCCCAATTCCAATGACCCTCGCCGCCCTACACGCCGCCCAACTCGCCCTCGCCCCCATGGCGGGCATCACCGACCTGCCCTTCCGCCAGCTCGCCCGCCAATTTGGCGCACAATGGGCCGCCAGCGAAATGGTAACCGTGAACCCCGATTTGCAGCACACCGCCAAAACCCGCCACCGCCAAAACCACGCAGGCGAAAGCGGCGTCATCGCCGTGCAAATCGCAGGCAGCGACCCCGCCCAACTCGCCGCCGCCGCGCAACACAACGTCGCCCTCGGCGCGCAAGTCATCGACATCAACATGGGCTGCCCCGTCAAAAAAGTGTGCAACGTGCTCGCAGGCAGCGCCTTGTTACAAAACGAAAAACTGGTTGCGCAGATTCTCAACGCCGTGGTGCGCGCCGTAAACGTTCCCGTAACCCTTAAAACGCGGCTCGGCTGGGACGATGAACACAAAAACATTCTCACCATCGCCCAAATCGCCGAAGACGCAGGCATCGCCGCCCTTGCCATCCACGGGCGCACCCGCAGCCAAATGTATCGCGGGCAAGCGCAATACGAACTCATCGCCGCCGTCAAACAACAAAGCCGCCTGCCAATCTGGGCAAACGGCGACATCACCACGCCGCAAAAAGCCGCTGCCGTTCTGGCGCAAACAAACGCTAACGCCATCATGATTGGGCGCGGCGCGCAAGGGCAACCGTGGCTGTTTGTCGACATTCAACACTATCTGCAACACGGCACGCTGCCTGCACCCATGCCGTTTCAGGCTGCATCCGCCATCATCCTGCGCCACCTTGCCGCCATGCACACCTTCTACGGCGACAACGCAGGCACGCGCATCGCCCGCAAACACATCGGCTGGTATCTCGCCCGCATCCCCAACAGCCAAACCGCCCGCCAGCAACTCAACCAAATCAACCACGCCAACGAGCAATACGACTATTTGGCAAACTATCTCGCCGCGCAAGCCCAGCAATACGCATACTGGCCGCGCGATTATGAGGCAGCCTGAAACGCCAAATCCAAATGGAGCGGCGACAGCTTGTTGTCAAAGGCAGCCTGAAACCTTTAACACAATAACAAATCTGAAACCTTTGCAAACCCAAGTAGGTCGGGCATTTATGCCCGACGTTTTTAGTTATGGCGTATGAAATAAATATGGCAGTTTTTGTCGGGCATAAATGCCCGACCTACAAAAACTCGCCGTGCTGGATACTTTGCGCGCATTTGCAACGCGGTAGCCATGCTTTTAGGGCGCAAAAGCTGTCGCGCAGATGATGAATACAGGTTCACACTTTGGCGAAGCAAAGAAAAGTAAGTGCCCCGCTGGCACGAAGCGCATGGTTAAAACTACACCCCAAACCAA
>CAUQDE010000061.1:0-8099 GCA_963516425.1 uncultured Kingella sp. | reverse complement strand
CAGGTGGAATCGGTAGTGGCAAAAGTCAAGTCGCTGCCGATTTTTCTGCTTTGGGTGTGCCGAGAATTGATGCGGATGCGATTTCGCGGCAGCTTACGCAAACGGCGGATAGCGTGGCATTGCAGCAGATTCGCCAGCAGTTTGGTGAGAATGCGATTATGCTTTCAGGCTGCCTTAATCGCGCTTATATGCGTGAGCGGGTGTTTGCGGATGGGCAAGAGAAGGCAAAATTAGAAGCGATTTTGCATCCATTGATTTTTGCGGAAATTCAGCAGCAGCAAAAGGATTTTCAGGCTGCCTATGGTGTGGTGGAAATTCCTACTTTGATAGAACATCCTATTTTTCAATCGCTTGTGCAGCGGATTTTGGTGGTTACTTGCCCCGATAATATTCGTGTGCAGCGTGTGATGACGCGCAATGGTTTGACAGAAGCAGCTGTTCGCGCCATTATGGCTAGCCAAGCGAGCGATGAAGTGCGTGTGCGTGTTGCAGATGATGTGATTGCCAATATAGGCAGCCTGAAAGATTTGCAGCAAGCGGTTGAATGGCAACATCGCGCGTATTTAGCGTTGTTTCAGGCTGCCTGAAACAATGTTTTGCTAGTGAAACACAAGGAAAATCAGATAGATGTTAAATTTTGACCACCCATTGACTGAGCGCGTTCGCAGCTTGATTCGCATTGAGCATTTGTTCAACCGCTTCAACCATGCCACCTCTGGCGATGATAAATGGTCGCACCATATTGCGTTGAGCACGTTGTTTGAGATTATGGAAAGCTCGTCGCGTGCGGAATTGAAGTTGGATATTTTGCAGGAGCTGGAACGCCAGCGGCAAAGTGAAAAATATCAAAATGATGTGCCGATGTTGGAGCGTTTAAACCAAACGGCGCAGAATTTGCAGGAAGTGCAGCAAAAATTTGGGCAGCATATTCGCGAAAATGAATGGCTGATGGCGGTGAAACAGCGGATGTTGGTGGCAGGGGGGACCACGCCTGTTGAGCTGCCGAGTTATTATTTTTGGCAAAAGGTGGATGCGAGAAAGCGCAGGCAGGATTTGCAGCGTTGGAGCCAATTTATGATGCCGACGTATCATGCCGTGCATTTGCTGCTGGAAATTTTGCGCAGCAATCAAATTGTTGTGCAATGCCATGCTGAGGCGGGGCATTATGAACACAGCAAAATGGAGCAAAACATTCATTTGCTGACAATTGAAATTCCGCAGAGTTTGGGGGCGTTGCCCGAGGTGTCGGCGAATAAGTATTTCACGCATATTCGTTTTGTGCGGGCGAGCCAAGAAGGGATGCGGGGCGAGGTTATCCCGCATGATATTGATTTTAAAATGATTGTGTGCAGTTTTGATGGTGATTCTGCCATACGGCAGGCAGCCTGAAAACGGCGTTGCGAACCGAGAACATCATGACACGACTTGAATACATCGCATCTGAATTGATTGCGCGTAAACAAAAAATTACCTGTGCCGAATCGTGCACGGGCGGGCTGCTGGCGGCGGAATTGACCAGCATCGCGGGCAGCTCGGCATTTTTTGAGCGCGCGTATATCACTTATTCCAACCAAGCCAAGGAGCAGTTGGTGAATGTGAACAGCGATACGCTGCGGCATTATGGTGCGGTGAGCGAGGAGGTGGTGCGCGAGATGGCGTTGGGTGCGTTGATTGCGGCGAAAAGCGATTATGCGTTGAGCATTTCGGGCATCGCGGGCCCCGATGGCGGCACGGCGGATAAGCCTGTGGGCACGGTGTGGTTTGGCTTTGCCACCAAGCAGCGCATTTGGGCGAAGCAGTATCATTTTAAGGGCGACCGCAAAATGGTGCGCGAACAGGCGGTGCAGTATGCGCTGGCGATTTTGGAACATTATTTAAAAACAACGAAATAGTTTTTCAGGCTGCCTAATGTGTAAAGGCAGCCTGAAAACATTTTTTTAAGGAATAAGCCATGTCTCAATTTTTTGCTATTCATCCCGAAAACCCGCAAGAACGGTTGATTAAACAGGCGGTGGAGATTGTGCGCAAGGGTGGGGTGATTGTGTATCCCACCGATTCGTGTTACGCGATTGGCTGCGCGCTGGGCGATAAGACGGCGATGGAGCGGATTTTGGCGATTCGCAAAATTGATTTGAAGCATCATCTCACGCTGATGTGCGCGGATTTGAGCGATTTGGGCACCTACGCCAAGGTGGACAACAGCCAGTTTCGCCAACTGAAAGCGGCGACCCCCAGCAGCTACACATTTATTTTGCAGGCGACCAAGGAAGTGCCGAATCGCACGTTGCATCCGAAGCGCAAAACGATTGGGCTGCGCGTGCCCGATAATGCGATTGCGCTGGCGTTGTTGAAGGAATTGGGCGAGCCGATGCTCAGCAGCACGTTGATGCTGCCCGAGGATGATGAGCCGCTGACCGACCCATATGAAATCCGCGACCGTTTGGAACACGCGGTGGATTTGGTGATTGATGGCGGTTG
This sequence comes from uncultured Kingella sp., assembly GCA_963516425.1. Lineage (GTDB taxonomy): Bacteria > Pseudomonadota > Gammaproteobacteria > Burkholderiales > Neisseriaceae > Kingella_B. Next base: position 5,621 of record CAUQDE010000061.1, on the reverse strand, counting down.
GTGTGGCACGGAGCCGACTACGGTGATTGATATGACGGATGGGGTGGAATTGGTGCGACAGGGCAAGGGGGATGCGGGGTTGTTTGGCTTGTGATGGGCGAAACTGAACGATAGGAGGCAGCCTGAAAACGGGTTTAACCGTTTTCAGGCTGCCTTTTATAGACGGACTACTGCGCAGGCGCGAATTTTATTTGCACGCCGTTTTTACCGCGCAAAATCAGCGTTTGCCCATTTACTTCATAGCGCGACACGCGCTTGATGGCGGCGGCGAACGCATCTTCCAGCTGATTGTTTTCGCACAGCATGGCGGTGGCGGTGATGGCGCCCGTTTTCAGGCTGCCTGAGCGGTCGGCGTGCGCTTGGAAGTTCATGTGGTTGCAGCCCATATAGGCATAAGCCGTCGGCAGCTTGCTCCAATCCATTTTGGCGTTGGCGGGAATCTCGCCCTTAAAGCCGCTCAGTTCGGTGAGATGCCACGCTTGGCGGATAGGCGCAGCCGATTGCGCGGCAGGCGCGGATTGGGCTGGCGCGGCGGGTTTGGGCTGCGCGGTGCTGTGGCACGCGGCGAGCATTAAACTGGCGCTGAATAGTCCGATGGTTTTGGTGAACATGACGTTTCTCCTTGTAGATGCTTTCAGGCAGCCTGAAAGCGGGTTGGTCATTTCGGGTTGGGCGCGTTTAGAGCCGCTCAAATGCTTCTTTGAACACTTGCGCCCGATGGGCATAGCCTTGGAACATATCGTAGCTGGCGCAGGCGGGGGACAGCAGCACGATGTCGCCTGCCTGCGCGGCGGCGTGGGCGGCGGCAACGGCTTGTGGCAGCGTGTCGCAGAACTGGTGCGGCACGTTACGCGCGGCGAGTTCGGCGGCGATTTTGGGCGCGTCCACGCCAATTAGGAACACGGCGCGGGCTTTGTCTTGCAACACGGCGGCAAGCGGGGCGAAGTCTTGTCCTTTGCCTTGCCCGCCTGCAATAAGCACGATTTTTTGCGGCAGCCCTGCGATGGCGGCAACGGTTGCGCCTACGTTGGTGCCTTTGCTGTCGTCAATGTATACCACGCCGTCTTTTGCGCCGATTTTTTCTACGCGGTGGGGCAAGCCCTTGAAGGTTTGGATGTGTTGAACCAGCTCGCTGCGCGGGATGCCGATGGCTTCGCATAGGGCGAGGGCGGCAAGCGCGTTGGCGGTGTTGTGGCTGCCTTGCAGCGGGATTTGGCTTTGCACCATGAAATCGCTATCCCGTTGTTTCAGGCTGCCTGAAACGGGGTCCAGCCAATAATCGGCGGCTTGCGCGAGCGAGAAGTAACGGGTTTGCTGCGCGGGGCGGTGCATGGCGCGGCAGAAGGGGTCGTCGGCGTTGAGGATTTGCGTGCGGCAGCCGTTGAAGATTTGGTCTTTGGTGCGGGCGTAGTCCAGCAGGTCGTCGTAGCGGTTGAGATGGTCTTCGGAGATGTTGAGGCAGGCGGCGGCTGCGGCGGCAAGGCAGGGCGTGGTTTCCAGTTGGAAGCTGGATAGTTCCAGCACCCACACATCGGCGCTTTTGCCTTGCCGTTGCAGCCATGCGTCTAACACGGGCGTGCCGATGTTGCCTGCGACAACGGTATCCAAGCCGCTTTGTTGGCAAAGATGCCCGACTAGGCTGGTGGTGGTGGTTTTGCCGTTGCTGCCGGTGATGGCGAGGATGCGGTCGCGCTGGTGGCGCAGCAGGTCGGCAAGGATGGCAACATCGCCTGTTACCACGCCGCCGCGTTGTTCAAATTCGCGGATTTCAGGCTGCCTGCGGCTGATGCCCGGGCTGAGGATAAGCGTGGTTCGGTCTGCCAACGCGGTTTTCAGGCTGCCTGAAAGGGTGGGGAAGCGGGGGAACAGCGCGGCGAGTTCGGCTTGCCGCTCGGCGGTGAGCTGTTCATCGTAGGCGGCGACTTGGCTTGCGCCGATGTGGTCAAGATAGCGCAGGATGGAAAGCCCTGTGCTGCCCAGCCCTGCCACGAGGATTTTTTGATTGTTCATTTGGTGCCTCTTGTGCGTTCGTATGAAATCACGCCTGTTTCGCCTGTGGGCATTTCTTCCATGCCCAGCTCTTCTTTGATGCTGCGCGGTTTTTCGCGCTTGGCGGGTGCGGGCGGTTCGGTTTCCTGAGGGGCGAGCTCTTGTTCGGCGGGGGCGATGCGCGGCTCGTCGGATTCGTTTGCGTTGCGCTCGTTTTCAGGCTGCGTGGGCGGTTTGGGCGGGGCTGCGGGCTCTTTGTTTGCCGCGTCGTCGGGGCCGGCAACTTGGGTGAGCCATTTGCCCGCGCTGCTTTGCGAATAGGCAATATCGCTTTGCGCTTCGTCGCTCACGCCGACGATTTGGGCGAGGATTTTGCGCGTTTTGGCAGCCTGAACGGCTTCGCTGCGCCATGTTACGCCGTCGGCCGGCACGCCGAGCACCACTTTGCCGCCCGCTTCCAGCGGGGTGTCGAGCGTGATGGGGATGCTTTTGCTTTCGGCTACGGCTTGCTTGCCGTCGTTGATGTAGAGCGAGAGGCTGATGTAAACGGTGGAAACGGTGAATTTGCCTTGGTTGGCGAGCGACACGCGGATATTGGGCTCGCCGGCGGCGTAGGAAAAATCGCCCGCTTGGATGACCACGTCTTCGCCTGTGCTGACGGAATCGTTTGCATCGCTGGCGGGCAAGGGCAGCAGCGGCGCGGAGGCTTCTAGGCTGATTTCGGGCAGGGCAACGGGCGAGGCGGTGTTTTGGATGCCCGCCGCGCCCTCGCTCACGGCTTGGATGAAGCGGTAGCCGCCGTAGCCCATTGCGCCGAACAGCACAACGGCGATAGCGGCGACGACTTTGGTGTAAACGGATTTTTCTGCCATGTTGGACTCGCTTTCAGGCTGCGTGGGAAAAGGGGATTTTAACAAACGCAAAGGCAGCCTGAAACCCGATTTCTGGGTTTTCAGGCTGCCTATTTGTTTGCAGGATGCTGCCGGTTATACCACCCCTTGCGCCAACATGGCATCGGCGACTTTGCGGAAGCCCGCGATGTTCGCGCCGTTCACATAGTTCACATAGCCGTCGGCGGCGGCGCCGTTTTCCACGCAGTTTTCGTGGATGTTTGCCATGATGTCAAACAGGCGTTTGTCCACTTCTTCCGCGCTCCACGACAGGCGGATGGCGTTTTGGCTCATTTCTAAGCCCGATGTCGCCACGCCGCCCGCGTTGGAGGCTTTGCCGGGAGCGTAAAGGATTTTGGCTTGGGTAAACGCTTCCACCGCGCCCAAAGTGGAGGGCATGTTCGCGCCTTCGGCAACGCATTGCACGCCGTTTGCCAGCAGGGTTTTGGCGGCGGCTTCGTCCAATTCGTTTTGGGTGGCGCAAGGCAGCGCGATGTCGCAGGGCACGCCCCACGGTTTTTGGTCGGCGAAGTATGCCAAGCCTTGTTCTTTGGCATACACCGACAGGCGTTCGCGGCGTTCGTTTTTCAGTTCCAGCAGCGCGGCAACGTGCGCTTCGGTCATGCCGCTGTCGGGGAATTTCACAAAGCCGTTGGAATCGGACACGGTGAGCACTTTTGCGCCCAGTTGGATGGCTTTTTCGCAGGCGTATTGGGCAACGTTGCCGCTGCCTGAAATCACCACGCGCTTGCCGGTAAACTGCTCGCCGCGTGTGTGCAGCATGGATTGGGCGAAATACACGCAGCCGTAGCCCGTGGCTTCGGGGCGAATCAGGCTGCCGCCGTATGCCAAGCCTTTGCCGGTGAGCACGGAGGCGAATTCGTTGCGTACGCGTTTGTATTGCCCGAACAGGAAGCCGATTTCGCGCCCACCCACGCCGATGTCGCCTGCGGGCACGTCCAAATCTGCGCCGATGTGGCGGGAAAGCTCGGTCATAAAGGCTTGGCAAAAGCGCATCACTTCGGCATCGGATTTGCCTTTGGGGTCAAAGTCGGAGCCGCCTTTGCCGCCGCCCATGGGCAGGGTGGTCAGCGCGTTTTTGAACACTTGCTCAAAGGCGAGGAATTTCAACACGCCCAAATCCACGGTGGGGTGAAAGCGCAAGCCGCCTTTGTAGGGCCCGATGGCGGAGTTCATTTGCACGCGGTAGCCGCGGTTTACCTGCACGTTACCCTTGTCGTCCACCCAAGACACGCGGAACATCACCACGCGCTCGGGCTCAACGATGCGTTCCAGCAAGCCTTGCTGGGTGTATTTGGGGTTCTTTTCCAAAAACGGTTTCAGGCTGCCAAACACTTCTTCAACGGCTTGGTGGAACACGGCTTGATTGGGGTCGCGTTGTTTAATTGTTTGAAATAGCGTATTTAAATCGCTCATCGAGGTCTCCTTACTAGCAGGGTTGGAAAAGCTGCCACTATACTAGCGTTTAAAATTGTTTGCAATTTTTAACGATATGCTTACATTTGTTGATGATGTTGCGCGGCAGGGGCGGGCGCGGCAAAGGCAGCCTGAAAACGGGCAGGGCAGTTATCCAGCGATGCGCCGCGCTGCCTGCCGCTTATCGTTTTCAGGCTGCCTAACCTTGCCGCCCGCAATGTTAAAATAGCCGCTTTCAACCCAAAGGCAGCCTGAAACCATGTCTGACTTATTCTCCCAAGCCCCCAGCGCCCCGCTTGCCGAACGGCTGCGCCCGCACACGCTTGCCGAAGTGCTCGGGCAGGAACACCTGACGGGCGCGGGCAAGCCGCTTGCCGTTGCGCTGGCGAGCGGCGAGCCGCATTCGATGATTTTGTGGGGCAGCGCGGGCATCGGCAAAACCACGCTGGCGCGGATTGTGGCGCAGGGGTTTGACGCGCAGTTTCTGCCGATTTCCGCCGTGTTTTCGGGCGTGAAAGATATCCGCGAAGCCATCACCCAAGCCGAAATGGCGTGGCAGCGCGGCAAGCGCACCATTTTGTTTGTCGACGAAGTGCACCGCTTCAACAAAGCCCAGCAGGATGCCTTTTTGCCGCACGTTGAAAGCGGGCTGATTACCTTTATCGGCGCGACCACCGAAAACCCCTCGTTTGAAGTCAATGCCGCGCTGCTCTCACGCGCCCAAGTCTATACGCTCAAACCGCTTAATCCCGATGCGCTTGCCCAGCTGTGCGACAAAGTTTTCAGGCTGCCTGAAAACGCGCAAATAAGCATCACGCCCGAAGCACAACAGCTGATTATCCAACACGCCGACGGCGACGCACGGCGGCTGTTGAACACACTGGAACAAATCATCCGCGCCGCGCAAACGCAAAACATTGCCGAAATCGGCAGCGATTTGGTGGCGCAAACGCTGGGCAGCCAGCTGCGGCGGTTTGATAAAGGCGGCGAAGCGTTTTACAACCAAATCTCCGCCCTGCACAAATCCGTGCGCGGCTCGCATCCCAACGCCGCGCTGTATTGGTTCACGCGCATGCTGGACGGCGGCGCCGACCCGCGCTATCTCGCCCGCCGCATCGTGCGCATGGCGTGGGAAGACATCGGGCTTGCCGACCCCCGTGCCATGCAAATCGCCAACGATGCAGCGGCAACCTATGAGCGGCTGGGCAGTCCTGAAGGCGAATTGGCATTGGCGCAGGCGGTGCTTTATTTGGCGGCGGCGGCAAAATCCAACGCAGGCTATGCGGCGTTTAAGCAAATGCGCCA
>CAUQDE010000060.1:0-8154 GCA_963516425.1 uncultured Kingella sp. | reverse complement strand
AAGATGCAAAGCGCATAGCACAATTTCTTAACACACTTTAAAATACGCCCTTTTTTGCGCCCCAAACTCCCACACGAAAGCCCATCAACATGAAAAATAGAGTCAAAAATATCCACTTCGTCGGCATCGGCGGTTCAGGTATGTGCGGCATCGCCGAAGTGCTACACAATCTAGGCTTTAACGTGTCGGGGTCAGACCAAGCGCAAAGTGCCACCACGCGCCATCTCAGCAGCCTCGGCGTGCGCGTGTTCCCCGGGCACACCGCCGAGCATATTGACGGCGCAGAAGTCGTGGTCGCCTCCACCGCCATCAAGCAAGACAACCCCGAAATTCAGGCTGCCATCGCCCGCCATATTCCCGTTATCCCCCGCGCCATGATGCTGGCGGAAATCATGCGCTTTCGCGAAAGCATCGCCATCGCCGGCACCCACGGCAAAACCACCACCACCAGCCTCACCGCCTCCATTCTCGGCGCAGCAGGGCTAGACCCCACCTTCATCATCGGTGGCAAACTCACCGCCGCAGGCACCAACGCCAAGCTCGGCAAAGGCACATGGATGGTTGCCGAAGCCGACGAAAGCGACGCATCATTTTTATATTTATCGCCCGTGTTCACCGTCATCACCAACATCGACGAAGACCACATGGACACCTACAACCACGATGCCGACAAACTGCGCCAAGCGTTCATCGACTTCGTGCACCGCATGCCGTTCTACGGCAAAGCCTTTTTGTGCATCGACAGCGCCAACGTGCGCGCCATTTTGCCCAAAATCCAAAAACCCTTCGCCACCTACGCCATCGATGACGAAACCGCCGACCTCTGGGCAAGCAACGTGCGCACCCACGGCGCACAAATGCAGTTCACCGTCAACGTCAAACAAACCGACGGCGTACAAACCTTTGATGTAACCCTCAACTGCGCAGGGCGGCACAACGTGCTCAACGCACTCGCCAGCATCGGCGTGGCGCTCGAATGCAAAGCCCCCGTGGAAGCCATCCAACAAGGCTTGGCAACCTTCGGCGGGGTAGGGCGGCGTTTCCAAAGCTACGGCGAAATCGCGCTGCCGCAAGGCGGCAAAGCCCTGATTATCGACGACTACGGGCATCACCCCGTGGAAATGCAGGCCACCCTCGCCGCCGCGCGCGGCGCATATCCCAACAACCGCCTTGTGCTCGCCTTCCAGCCGCATCGCTACACCCGCACCCGCGATTTGTTTGAAGATTTTGTCAATATTCTCAACAGCGTGGACGCGCTCGTATTAACCGACGTTTACGCCGCAGGCGAAGAACCCATCGTCGCCGCCGACAGCCGCGCGCTCACCCGCGCCGTGCGCGTGCACGGCAAGCTGGAACCCATCTATTGCGCCGATGTAAACGCCGTTGCCGAAACCCTGTTGCACAACGTGTTGCAAGACGGCGATGTTGTGCTCACCATGGGCGCGGGCAGCATCAACCGCGTGGCGCAAGGCTTGGTGGATTTGGCGCAGCAAAAGGCAGCCTGAAATAAAATATATGGAACGGCGACGGCTCGTCGCCAAAATAGCCAAAACATAAAGGCAGCCTGAAACATCGTTTAGCAAGTAGGGTATGTGGCTTCGCCACGCACCACCGCAAACACTCCACCATCCCCTTTTCAGGCTGCCTCTACTCATCCACTATCACTATCGTTACAAACACCCAAGGCAGCCTGAAAACAAATAAACCCCACCCCAAAGGCAGCCTGAAACTCACCCCCGCAGCAAGAAAGCCCCATCCATCATGCAATCACCTCAATCCTTCGGCAAAATCGCCGTCCTCATGGGCGGCTTCTCATCAGAACGCGAAATCTCCCTTGCCAGCGGCAAAGCCATCCTCGCCGCCCTGCAAAGCAAAGGCATTGATGCCCACCCGTTTGACCCCGCCGAAACCAACCTCGCCGAACTTAAAACCCAAGGTTTTCAAGCTGCCTTTAACATCCTACACGGCACCTACGGCGAAGACGGCACCGTGCAAGGCGCGCTCGAAGCGCTCGGCATCCCCTACACAGGCTGCGGCGTGCTCGCCTCCGCGCTCGGCATGGATAAATACCGCTGCAAACTCATCTGGCAGGCACTCGGCTTGCCCATCCCCGCCTTTGCCGTATTGCACGACGATAGCGACTTCACCACCGTAGAACAACAACTTGGCTTACCCCTGTTTATCAAACCCGCCGCCGAAGGCAGCAGCGTAGGCGTGCACAAAGTCCGCCAAGCAGGCGAACTCGCCCAAATCTACCGCCAACTGCGCCGCGAAAACCTACACGGCGAAATCCTTGCCGAACAATTTATGTCGGGCGGCGAATACACCTGCGGCGTAATCAACCAACAAGCCCTGCCCAGCATTCGCATCATCCCGCAAAACGATTTTTACGACTGGGAAGCCAAATACCAACGCGACGACACGGTTTACCTTTGCCCGTCCGATTTAAGCCCGTCCGATGAACAGCTTATCCAAAGCCTCGCCCGGCAAGCCTTTGCCGCCATCGGCGGCGGCAACACCTGCGGGCGCGTGGATTTTCTGAAAGACGAAGCAGGCAAAATCTATATCTTAGAAGTCAACACCCTCCCCGGCATGACCGGCCACAGCCTCATCCCCAAAGCCGCGCAACAAAAAGGCATCGGATTTGCCGATTTATGCGTTGCCATTTTGCAAACCGCGTTCAGCAAATAGGAAGCCGCCGTGAGATTTTTGCTTTACCTGACGCTCCTATTCCTGCTGATGACAGGCGGCATTTGGCTCTCACGCCAGCCCTATTTTCAAATCGCCGAAATCACCATCATCACCCCCGACGGCACGGAAAAACTGCGCCACGCCGACAAAAAACGGCTGTTTGAAGCCATGCGCCCCTATTTGACCGGCAGCTTTTTCAACGTGAACCTGCACGAAGCCCAACGTGCCGCCAGCAAGCTGGACTGGGTGCGCAGCGTGAAAATCGACCGCATCCCGCCGTCTCAAATCAAAGTAACCATCGACGAATACGAACCCGCCGCCCGCTGGATACGCAACGGCGAACAAGCAGGGCTGGTTTCCACCCACGGCGAGATTTTTCAGGCTGCCTATGCCGAAGAATTGCCCGAGTTTGACGGCGATGTGAACGAACAAAAAGTGATGTTTGAACAATACGAAAATTTTAATAATCAACTCAAACCTTTGCGATTAAGGATTATCCGTTTACAATATAGCCCGCGCGGCGCATGGTCGATGATGCTTAACAACGGCATAGAAGTTCGTCTTGGCAAAGACGAAACCAGCACCCGCATGGCGCGGTTTGTGCAATCGTTTCCCCGCTATTTGCAAGCCAGAGCGCAATATATTGATTATGTGGATATGCGCTATCAAGACGCATTTGCCACGCGGCTGCGCTCCGATGCCCCGCCGCCCGAGCCCAATATTGAAGACATGATGCTGGATGATGAACTTATCATTGCCCCCAGCAATCAATCTTCCCCCAAACAAAGCGATAAACCCAAGAAAAACATCGCCAAAATTCAAGCAAAAACCAAACCCAAAAAACAATAAACTGGAACAAAAATATGGCTGAAAATAAGCAATACGTTAGCGCACTGGATGTCGGTACATCAAAAGTCATCGCCTTAATTGGCGAAGTGGTGGCTGATGAAATCAACATCGTAGGCATGGGATTAGCCGAATCACGCGGCTTAAAAGCAGGCATGGTTACCAACATTGATGCCACCGCCCAAGCCATCCACCAAGCCATGAGCGAAGCCGAGCGCATGGCGGAATGCAAAATTTCCAGCGTGGTAACCGGCATATCGGGCAACCACATCCGCAGCCTGAATTCGCAAGGCGTGGTCAAAATTAAAGACGGCGAAGTCACCAAAGCCGACATTGAACGCGCCAAAGATACGGCAAAAGCCGTAAACATCCCCCCCGACCACCAAATTTTGCACACCGTGGTGCAGGAATACATCATCGACAACCAACCGGGCGTGCGCGAGCCGATTGGCATGAGTGGCGTGCGCTTGGATACGCGCGTGCACATCATCACAGGTGCGGTAACTGCCTTGCAAAACGTGCAAAAATGCATTGAACGTTGCGGCTTGAAAGTGGACGAAATCATGCTGCAACCTTTGGTTTCCGCCGATGCCGTGCTCACCGAAGACGAAAAAGAACTGGGCGTGTGCGTGATTGACATCGGCGGCGGCACAACCGACATCGCGGTTTACACCAACGGTGCGATTCGCCACACCGCCGTTATCCCAATTGCAGGCGATTTGATTACCCGCGATTTGGCGCAAGCCCTGCGCACGCCTTATGCCGCTGCCGAACGCATCAAAATTTTCCATGGCGTTGCCTTGGAAAACCTAGAAGGCTTGGATGAAATGGTGGAAGTGCCCAGCGTGGGCGACCGCTTGCCACGCCAAATTTCGCGCCGCACGCTCGCCAGCGTGATTGGACCGCGCGTGGAAGAAATTTTGGAGCTGACGTTAAACGAATTGCGCCGCGCGGGTTTCCCCGAAGAGGTTTTAACTTCGGGCATCGTGCTCACGGGAGGCGCATCGTTGCTGCGCGGCGTGGTGGAGCTGGCGGAAGATGTGTTCAATTTGCCCGCGCGCATTGGCGTGCCGCAAGAAGTGGGTACTTTATCCGACCGCATCCGCAATCCGCGCTATGCTACGGTAATCGGCTTGCTGCACGCCGCGAAAAAACGCGCCCAGCAAAACGGCATCAGCGCAGGCAAACCCAATCGCCGCACCAGCAACACCGTTGCCGAGAAGCCCGTTATCAGCAAAAACGAAAAACGCCCCACGCCCTCGCCACGCGAAGACGACGAACCCGATGATTTGCTGCTGCCGCCCGAGCCGATACCGCGCAAGCCAAGCTGGATAAGCAGAACGATTAATTGGATGAAAAACAATCTCTAATCTTTTTTCAGGCTGCCTATCCCCGTTTGAAACCGCATGAGGCAGCCTGAAAATCCATTTTCACAATAACGACAAGCGCATTTTGGAGCTTAACTCTATGAACAACCATTCTGTTTACAACTTAGCCGAAGGCAACACTGGACCCGCTGTGATTAAAGTCATCGGGGTGGGCGGCGGCGGCTGCAATGCCATCAACAACATGATTGACAACCCGATTCAGGGCGTGGAATACATCAGCGCGAACACCGATGCCCAATCATTGGCAAACAACAACGCCGCCAACAAAATCCAGCTCGGTGCCAGTTTGACGCGCGGCTTGGGCGCGGGCGCAAACCCCGATGTGGGGCGCGATGCGGCGTTGGAAGACCGCGAGGCGATTTCCGCAGCTATCAGCGGCGCGAATATGTTGTTCATCACCACCGGCATGGGCGGCGGCACAGGCACAGGCGCAGCCCCCGTGATTGCCGAAATCGCCAAAGAAATGGGCATTTTGACCGTTGCCGTGGTAACGCGCCCGTTCAAACACGAAGGCAAACGCGGCATTGTGGCGCAGCAAGGCATTGATTTGTTGAAACAACACGTTGATTCGCTGATTGTTGTGCCCAACGATAAATTGCTCACCGCGTTGGGCAAGGGCGTTACCGTGCGCGAGGCGTTCCGCGCGGCAAACAACGTGCTGCGCAACGGCGTGGCGGGCATTTCCGAGATGATTACCAGCCCCGGTTTGATTAACTTGGACTTTGCCGACGTGAAAAACATGATGAGCATCACCGGCATGGCGATGATGGGCATCGGCGAATCCAAAGGCACAGACCGCGCGCGCATCGCCGTGGAGCAAGCCATTTCCAGCCCCTTGCTGGACGATGTGAGCCTGAGCGGCGCGCGCGGCGTGTTGGTGAACATTACCACCGCGCCCGATGCGTTTATTTTGGACGAATACGAAGAAATCATGGCGGTGGTGAACGAATACGCTTCGCCCGATGCCGAGCTGAAATTTGGTACCGCCGAAGACGAATCGATGCCGGAAGATGTGATTCGCATCACCATCATCGCCACGGGGTTGAAAGAGAAAAACGAATCCAGCCTGACCACGCACCGCCATGCGGCTGCGCCCGTTGAGCCGGATTACAGCCACAAAATGAACAGCATTTTCCGTTCGGCGCGCGATGTGCACAGCGCGAATTTGGTGGCGGCGGATTTTGCCAGCCAATCGGTGATTGATGATTTTGAAACGCCCGCGGTGCTGCGCCGTCGCGGCGGGGGCAACAAGTCCGAATAATCATTAGGGATTAGGGCGTGTTGACAATCAACATTTTGGCGGCTTTTTCGCCCTAAAACGACATCTGCTGCGTTAAAAATACTCGCCTATGGACAACATAGGCTCGCATTTTTGCCTTGCATCTGCCATTTTATGACGCAAAATCCGCTGCAAAAGTTGAATGTCGACACGCCCTAGGGCAGCCTGAAAACGTGTTTTCCGTTTTCAGGCTGCCTATGAGAGTAGTGAATACAGGTTCGAACGTGCAATGAAAGGACGTTACCATGCAAGACACGCAATATTTGGATAAATTCCAAGCCATGCAGTTGGCGGCGATTTTGATTTCCGCCAAATCCAGCGCACAAGACGACGCGGAATTAACCCACCGCCTGTTTACGCTGGCGGAGCAAATTCGCAAGAAAGACCAAGAAGCCGTGCGCGCTTTGATTGGCAATCCGAAATTGGGTTGTTGATTAAACGACAACGCGAACAAGAAAAGGCAGCCTGAAACGGGATTTTCATGCTGCCTTTGGTTTTGTGAAGTTTTGGCAAACAACGGCTGTATCCACCTCCGTCATTCCCGCCTGAGCTGGAATGGCGGCATCTATGTCTTTCAGGCTGCCTCGGGGCTTGGCAAAGGTTTCTATGTTGTTATGCGCTGCCGCTTTGCTTCGCTTCCAGCATTTCCCAGCGTTCCAATTTCTCCAACAACGCCAGCTCGATTTCTTCCGCGCGCGCTTGCAATGCGCCTGCTTGTTCGTAGTCCTTAAATATTTCGGGCTTGGAAAGCGCGGCGTTGATTTCGGCTTGCTCGGCTTCCAGCGCGGCGATTTCATCGGGCAGCGCGTCCAATTCGCGCTGTTCTTTGTACGACAGCTTAACCGTGCGGTTGGCTTTGGGTTTTTCTTTTTCAGGCTGCTTTTCCTGTGCGGCGGCGTGGGCAGCCTGAATTTTGCTTTCGCGGGCTTTGGCATCCACATAATCCTGATAGCCGCCGATGTATTCTTTCAGGCTGCCGTTGCCCTCGAACACGATGTTTTGCGTGATCACGTTGTCTAAAAACATACGGTCGTGGCTCACAAGGAACACCGTGCCGGTGTAGTCGCGCAGCAGGTCTTCCAGCAATTCTTGCGTGTCGATGTCCAAGTCGTTGGTGGGCTCGTCCAGCACCAAAATATTGGCGGGGCGGGTGAACAGCTTGGCAAGCAGCAGGCGGTTGCGCTCGCCGCCCGAAAGCGAGGACACGGGCGATTGGGCGCGGGCGGGGTGGAATAAAAAGTCTTCCAAGTAGCTCATCACATGGCGTTTTTTGCCGCCGATTTCCACAAAATCGTTGCCTTGTCCGATGGTGTAGAACACGGTGTCTTGCTCGTTTAATGCGCTGCGGAATTGGTCAAAATAGGCGACTTCCTGCTTGCTGCCGATGCGGATTTTGCCGCGTGTGGGTTGCAATTCGCCGAGAATGAGTTTGAGGAAGGTGGTTTTGCCGATGCCGTTTGCGCCGATTAAGCCGATTTTGTCGCCGCGTTGGATGATGGTGGAAAAATTGTTCATAATCAATTTGTTGTCGTATTGGAACGAGGCGTGTTCCAGCTCGGCAACGATTTTGCCGCTTTTTTCGCCCGCGCTGAGTTGGAACGACACTTGCCCTTGCCGCTCGCGGCGGGCGGCGCGTTGGCGGCGCAGTTCTTCCAAACGGCGCACGCGACCTTCGTTGCGGGTGCGGCGGGCTTCTATGCCTTTGCGTATCCATGCTTCTTCTTGCGCGTGGAATTTGTCAAACAGGCGGTTGTGTTCGGCTTCTACGGCGAGTTCCTGCGCTTTTTTCTCGCTGTATTTGGCGAAGCTGCCGTCATACGAGCGCAGCGTGCCGCGGTCTAGTTCTACGATGCGCGTGGCGATGTTGTCTAGAAAACGGCGGTCGTGGGTGATAACAATCAGGCTGCCTGAAAAGCCGCGCAGCAGGTTTTCCAGCCAGATGATGGCGTC
>CAUQDE010000059.1:0-8165 GCA_963516425.1 uncultured Kingella sp. | reverse complement strand
GGTGCTGCCGCCTTGCGCCACCACCATTTTTTCAAACAATTCATACGCTTTGCCGTTGTCCAACACCGCTTGCAGTTTGGCGCGCGCTTCTTCGCGGCTGGCGGCGAGTTTGCCGTTTACCAAGGCTTCCGCGCCCAAAGACAGCGTGATTTCGTGCAAACGCGGGTTGCGGCTGCCTTCGCCGCGCAAATAACGCACCGCTTCGCGCACTTCCACCGCGTTGCCCGCGCTGGAAGCCAGCACTTCGTTCATGTCGGTGAGCAGGGCGGTGGTTTGGCAGCCCGCGTGGGTCGCCACTTGGGCGATACTTTGCGCCAGTTCGCGCGAAAGTTCATAGGTAGGCATAAACGCGCCATTACCCACTTTCACGTCCATCACCAAGCTGGTTAAGCCTTCGGCGAGCTTTTTAGACAAAATAGACGCGGTAATCAGCGAAAGATTTTCCACCGTGGCGGTTACATCGCGCGTGGCGTAGATTTTGCGGTCGGCAGGGGCGAGATTGCCCGTCTGCCCCACAATCACGCAGCCGATTTGTTTCACCATTTCCTGCATTTTTTGCGGGCTGGGGAAAATATCAAAGCCCTTGATGCTTTCCAGTTTGTCTAATGTGCCGCCTGTGTGTCCCAAGCCGCGCCCTGCAATCATGGGCACAAAGCCGCCGCACGAAGCCAGCATAGGCGCCAGCATCAGCGACACCACATCGCCCACGCCGCCTGTGGAATGTTTGTCTAGCGTGGGGGCGTTTAGGTTGTATTTATCCCAGTTTAAACTGTCGCCACTGTCGCGCATGGCAAGGGTGATGGCGGTGCGCTCGTCTAGGTTTAAATCGTTGAAATAAATCGCCATGCACATCGCGGCAATTTGCCCTTCGCTGATGCTGCCATCGGTTACGCCTTTGATGTAAAACTGAATTTCTTCTTTGGACAACACTTGTTTGTCGCGTTTTTTGCGGATGATTTCTTGGATTAGCATGAGATAAGCTCCTTCAATAATGATGATGCGCCGATGCGGAAGTTTTCAGACTGCACCCAATCTGCGCCCATTTTGGCTGCCGCTTGGGCGATATAGGCTTGCGCGGTGGCAATATCGCGCACGCCGCCCGAAATTTTCAGCCCAACGGGTTGCTTGGCTTGGGCAATTTGGTCTAACAAAATCGCGCTGGCTTCTAGGCTTGCGCCGTGGGCGATTTTGCCTGTGGACGTTTTCAAAAAGTCTGCGCCTGCGGCAATGGCGATTTGCGCGGCTTGGGCGATTTCAGCGGGCGAAAGCGCACCTGTTTCCAAAATCACTTTCAGGCTGCCTGAATGCTGATGCGCCAGCGTGGCAATTTGGCTGCACATCGCTTCGCCTGCGGCGGTATCGCCTTGTTGCAAGGCTTTATAAGGGAACACGAGGTCAATTTCGTTTGCACCCTCTGCCAAGGCTTGCTGCGTTTGCGCCAGCACATCCGCCAGCGACTCATCGCCCGTGGGGAAATTGACCACGGTGGCAACGTTGATGCCGCAGCTTGCGGGCAGTCTTGCGCGGCTTTGCGCCACAAACGGCGGATACACGCACACGGCGGCAACTTTGCCGATACTTTGCGTGGCGTTGTCGCACAGGGTGTCGATAACAGCGGGGGTGTCGTCGTCGTTTAACGAAGTAAGGTCTAATAACGAGAGAATTTGGGCTTTGCCGATGCTCATGATTGCTCCTTCTATTGCGTTCCCTTTTCAGGCTGCTGATGGTTTTCAGGCTGCCTGAAAGCGGAAACAGATTGTTTTGTAGATTGAATGCGCTATTTAGTTTTCAGGCTGCCTATGGGTGAACACACAAGGCAGCCTGAAAATCTATTCTGCGCTGTCTTACCAGAGTGGTTTACAGATTCAACCCAATAAACAAGCCAGCAATGGTTGCGCTCATCAAGTTGGATAATGTGCCCGCAATCAGCGCGCGCACGCCCAGCTTGGCAATATCGCCACGGCGTTTCGGTGCCATGATAGACAAACCGCCCACCAAAATCGCAATAGAGCTCAAATTGGCAAAGCCACACAGCGCAAACGAAATAATCGCTTTGGTTTTGTCGTTTAAAACAGGGTTTGCCGCGTCTTTGATGTAATTTGTGAACTCGGAATACGCCACAAATTCGTTAATCACCAATTTTTGCCCGATAAACGAACCTGCGGTTTGCGCATCCGCCCACGATGCGCCAATCAACCAAGCCAAGGGTGAGAACAGCCAGCCCAAGATTTTTTGCAGCGACAAATCGGGCATACCAAGCAAGCCGCCCACGCCTCCCACAATGCCGTTGAGCAGCGCGATAATCGCCACAAACGCAATCAACATCGCGCCCACGTTTAGCGCAACTTGCAAGCCTGTGGATGCGCCCGCTGCGGCTGCGTCAATCGCGTTGCTGGGCGGCGTTTCGCCTTCGCCCACAAAGCTCAATTTGTCATCGGTAACGGTTTCGGGCGTTTCGGTTTCGGGGTGCATCAATTTGGCAAACAGCAAGCCCCCAGGGGCAGCCATAAACGATGCGGCAATCAGATAAGTGAGCGGCACACCCATAGACGCATAGCCGCCCAACACCGAGCCTGCAATGGAAGCCAAACCGCCCGTCATCACGGCGAACAATTCCGATTGCGTCATCCGCGCGATAAACGGTTTCACCACCAGCGGCGCTTCGGTTTGCCCTACGAATACGTTTGCCGCAGCGGACAAACTTTCGGTGCGCGAAGTGCCCAACGCTTTTTGCAACGCGCCGCCCAGCACTTTCACCACAAAACCCATCACGCCCAAGTAATACAACACCGAAATCAGCGATGAAAAGAAAATAATCATCGGCAACACGCGGAACGCGAAAACAAAGCCGCCGCCGCCAAACACTTCAAACATCTTGTCGCCCACCAAGCCGCCAAACACAAATTCTGTGCCCTTTTGCCCGAAGTTCAACACGCTTTGCACGCCGTTGGAAAACCATTCCAACGCGGCGCGCCCCCAAGGCACATACAACACAAACGCGCCCAGCGCAAACTGAATGGCAAACGCCACGCCCACCGTGCGCTTGTTAATTTTGCTGCGATGCTTGGACAACGCAATGGCGATGGCAATCAACACCGCCATGCCAAGCAAACTATGTAAAATTTCCATTTTTCTTCCCTTAAATAAAATGTGGTTGTACACAGCGGTTATAATACAACACTCTTAACTAAAATTTTTACAATTTTACTTAATGGAGCGCAAAAAAATGTTGAGTTTTATCCCTAAACATGAAGTTCAAGCCCGCGCAGCCGCCTTTAACGGCGATAAAATTGCGCTCGCCCTATCCTTACTGCCCGAAGCGGCAAAATTGGCGGTTGTGCCCGTGTCGCAGTTTCATGTGGGCGCGATTGCCATTGATGGCGAGGGCAACTTCTATTTTGGCGCAAACCAAGAATGCGCCACCGCCAGCATGGGACAAACCGTGCACGCCGAGCAAAGCGCGGTATCGCACGCATGGCAACGCGGCGCAACACGCATCACCGATATTGTGGTGAACTACACCCCATGTGGACATTGCCGCCAGTTTCTCAACGAGCTGCCTGACGCAGGCAGCCTGAAAATCCACCTGCCGCACAGTCGCGACAACACGCTTGCCAGCTATCTGCCCGACAGCTTTTCCCCCAAAGATTTAAACATCCCCGAGCGGCTGCTCACCCCCGTGCAACACGCCATCAAGCAGCCTGAAAACCTAGATGCCCTGCAACAAGCCGCCTTTGCCGCCGCACAAAGCTGCCACGCGCCCTATTCCCACGCCTACGCAGGCATCGCCCTGCTGGCGCACGACACCATCTACACAGGGCGCTACGCCGAAAACGCCGCCTACAACCCCACGCTGCCACCCTTGCAAGTAGCCATTAACCTGCTGCGCATGAGCGGGCACGACACTGGCGAAGTAACCCGCGCCGTGCTTTGCTGCACGCGCCACGGCGGACACGAAGCCATGACCCGCGCGCTGTGGAACGAAATCGGCACGGGCGAATTGGAAATTGTTTGGCTGGATTAAAGCGGATAGGCAGCCTGAAAATCAAACGCCGTCATTCCCGCACAGTCAGGAATGACGGCATGGCTCTTTTCAGGCTGAACCCTTGGTCAAACAGCAGGTCAGGCATCCATGCCCGACGTTTTTCGTTGTGGCGTATTGTATATAGGGCATGGTTTGTCGGGCATCCATGCCCGACCTTACGGATTTGTAGCTTCGCAACGCTGCTTCGCTAAGGTTTCAGGCTGCCTTCTTATCCCACCCCTCTCTTTACAAAAACTTGTTCAATCTCTTATTAGAAATTGATAAAAATCATTTATAATCTGGCGAATTATTTTTTGTCTGAGCGCCCGCCCGTTCCCCGCCGCGCGCACGAAAATTTATTCCCTCTTTTATTCAGGATTTCTTATGACTGGACATCTCGGTTTCCCCATAGAAACGGTTGCCGTTTTCATCATTTTATCGGTCGGCGCAATTGCGATTGACCTGTTCGCCCACAGAGACGACAAACCCATGTCGCTCAAAAGCGCCGCGATGTGGTCTTTGTTTTGGGTATGTGTGTCGGTTTTGTTTGGCGTTTATTTGTGGATACACCACGGCGGCGAAGCAGCGAGCCTGTTCTTCACGGGCTATGCGCTGGAAAAAGTGTTATCCGTGGACAATCTGTTCCTGATGATGGCGGTGTTCGCATGGTTTAAAGTGCCCGAGGGGCTGCGCCATCGCGTGTTGTACTGGGGCATCATCGGCGCGATTATTTTCCGCATGATTTTCGTGGCAATTGGCGCGGGCCTGCTGGCTTTAAGCGCTTGGGTGGAGCTGCTTTTCGCGGCGGCGGTGGGCTATTCCGCCGTGATGATGCTGAAACAGCAAAACGAAGAAGAAAAAAAGGAAAGCGAGGATTATTCCGACCACTTGGCATACCGCTGGGTGCACAAGTTTCTCCCCGTGTTCCCGCGCCTTTATGGGCACAATTTCTTTTTGAACGCGGAAGAATTGGCAAAAGCGCAAGCCAGCCATCCCGAAACGCATTTGGAATTGGCGGGCGAAGATGCGAAGCATCCCGAAAACAACCATCCGCAGGCGATGAAAAAGGGGCAATGGGTGGCGACACCGCTGTTTTTGTGTTTAGCGGTGATTGAGTTGTCGGACGTGATGTTTGCGTTTGACAGCGTGCCTGCGGTGATTGCGGTGTCCAAAGAGCCACTGATTGTGTACAGCGCGATGATGTTCGCCATTTTGGGCTTGCGGACGCTGTATTTTGTGCTGGAAGCGTTGAAGGGCTATTTGGTGCATTTGGAAAAAGCGGTGATTGTGTTGCTGTTTTTTATCGCGTTTAAGCTGGTGTTATCGGCGACCAATCATATGTTCCACCACGGCTGGGATATTTCGCCCGCAGCTTCGTTGGCTGTGGTGCTGGCGGTGTTGGCGGCTGGCGTGTTGGCTTCGCTGCTGTTCCCCGAAAAGGCGGAAGCCTCTGCCCAAGAAGGCGGAAACCCAAACGCTGATTAACCCGCCCCGTTTTCAGGCTGCCGTTGGCGGTGTCCACGCTTTCGGTGAACATCGCCAGCGGACGCACCCACACGCCGTAATCGCCGTAGAGCGCGCGGTACACGGCGAGCGGCTCTTCGGTTTCGCTGTGGCGGGCGATGTGGAGCAGTTGATAGAGATTGCCTTTGTAGTGGCGGTAGATGCCAAGCGGTGGGGTGGTCATAAGGGGCTTTCGGTTGGTGAGGATAGGAACACGACGGCAGCCTGAAAACCCTGTTTCGCGTTAAAATCCGCGCTTCTTTGTTTACCGTTCAGATACACGTTTTCAGGCTGCCTTTTCATGCAAAAACACCTCCAAAAAGCCCAAGACACCCTCGCCCCCGGCACGCTCTACATCGTTGCCACGCCGATTGGCAACCTTGCCGACATCACGCTGCGCGCCCTTGCCGTGCTGCAAAAAGCAGACCTCATCTGCGCCGAAGACACGCGCGTGTCCGCCCAGCTCCTGTCTGCCTACGGCATCCAAGCCAAGCTCGTTTCCGTGCGCGAACACAACGAGCAGCAAATGGCGGGCAAAATCATAGCCGCGCTCGGGAGCGGGCAAATCGTCGCCCAAATTTCCGACGCCGGCACGCCCGCCGTGTGCGACCCCGGGGCAAAACTGGTGGCGCGGGTGCGCGAAGCGGGCTACCCGACCGTGCCTGTGGTGGGCGCGTCTGCCGTGATGGGCGCGTTGAGCGTGGCGGGCATCGCCGAGCCAAACTTCTATTTCCACGGCTTTTTGCCGCCCAAATCCAGCGAGCGCGCCAAACTGTTCGCCGCGTGGCAAACCGCCGATTACCCCATCATCGCCTTTGAAACGCCGCACCGCATCGCCGACACCTTAAACGACATGGCCGCCGCCCTGCCCCAACGCCATATCATGCTGGCGCGCGAAATCAGCAAAACCTTTGAAACCTTTTTAACCGGCAGCGTAAGCGAAATTCAGGCTGCCTTAGCCGCCGACAGCAACCAATCGCGCGGCGAAATGGTGCTGGTTATCCACCCCGCGCCGCCGCAAAAACGCAACGCGCTGCCCGAAGCAGCGCAAAACGTGATGCGGATTTTGGCAAGCGAGCTGCCCACCAAACAAGCCGCCGAACTCGCCGCCCGAATCACGGGCGAAAACAAAAAAGCGTTGTATAACTTGGCATTGGAATGGAAAGCGTAGCGCGCCGCGCTGTCTTTCAGGTTTGAGCTTCGCTGAAACTGGCTTTGCGCGTTTTCAGGCTGCCTCTATTCCATCTCCCCTAATCCGCCTTCAATCTGCTCAAAAAACTCTTGGTACGCTCATGCTGCGGGTTAGCGAACAGCGTTTCGGGCGAGCCTTGTTCCACAATCACGCCGCCGTCCATCACCACCACCACATCAGCAACGTCCAGCGCAAATTTGATTTCGTGGGTTACCACTATCATCGTCCAGCCTTCGGTTGCCAATGCTTTCATGGTGTTGAGCACATCTTGCACCAGCTCGGGGTCTAGCGCGGAGGTAGGCTCGTCAAACAGCATCAATTCGGGTTGCAGGGCGAGGGCGCGGGCGATGCCGACGCGCTGTTGTTGCCCGCCCGATAGTTGGTAAGGGTATAAATCGGCTTTGTCTGCCAGCCCAACTTTGGCGAGCAGGACTAGGGCTTCTTCGCGGGCTTGCGCTTTGGGCTTGCCTTGCACTTGCACGGGGGCTTCCATGATGTTTTCCAGCGCGGTTTTGTGTGGGAACAGGTTGTATTGCTGGAACACCATGCCCGATTTGCGGCGCAGGGCAAGGATGTCTTTTTTGCTGTGTTGCGTGGCGAAATTGATGCTGACGATGGGTTCGCGCTCAAAGCAGATGCTGCCTTGCTCGGGCACTTCTAGCGCGTTCAGGCAGCGTAGAAAGGTGGTTTTGCCCGAGCCTGATGGCCCAAGTATCACCACCACCTGCCCTTTGGCTACGTCTAAATCTACGCCGCGCAGGATGGTGTTGTTGCCGAAGGTTTTGTGAATATTGCGGATTTGTATCATGGGGAACTTTCGGGGCTGATGGGTTGATAGGCAGCCTGAAAAAGGTTGAATGGGTTAGCGTGGCAAAGGCAGCCTGAAAAAAGGATGCGTTAAACCATGCGAAATATTTAGAACTGCCCAAATGGTTTTTCAGGCTGCCTATATGCGCTTAGGCAGCCTGAAAACGTTTACCTTGCCACATGGCGGTCAAAATGTTTTTCCAGCCGCGCTTGGGCAACGAATAGCACCCAGCAGAACAGCCAATACACCAGCCCCACTTCAATGTAAACGGGCAAAAAGTCGTAAGACAAATTGGCGTATTGCTGGGCAACGCGAAACAGCTCGGTTACGGTTACAAACGATGCCAGCGAAGTTTCTTTAAACAAGCCGATAAACGAATTGCTCAGCGGTGGCACGGCAACGCGCAAGGCTTGCGGCGCAATGATGCGGCGGAAGGTCTGCATATAAGTCATGCCGATGGAAAAACCTGCTTCCCATTGCCCTTTGGGCACGGACAAAATGGCAGCGCGCACCGTTTCCGAGCCATACGCGCCCACGTTGAGCGAGAAGCCGATGATGGCGGCGGGAATGGGGTCAATAAACACATTCATCGCGGGCAAGCCGTAGAACACGATGGCAAGCTGCACCACCATTGGCGT